>WFRR01000098.1 GCA_015486375.1 Thiotrichaceae bacterium | reverse complement strand
TTAACAAAATCTTTTAGATAAGCTTTAAAATCTTCACCGATTTCTGTATGACGTATACCGTACTCAATATTAGCTTTCATATAACCGCGTTTAGAACCACAGTCATGACTACGTCCTGTAATATGGAAAGCATTCACCGCTTCCATATCCATTAACATGGCAATAGCATCCGTTAACTGGATTTCATCCCCTGCACCATAAGGGGTATGTTTGAGCAGCTCCCAGATTTTCTCTGATAATACATAACGTCCAACTACTGCAAGATTAGAAGGGGCTTCAGCAATACTGGGCTTTTCAATAATTTGTGTCATTGTTAATGATTCACCGATACCTAATTGATCACCGTTGACATCAGCAACACCATAGTTACTTACCATCGCTTCGGGGACAGGTTCAACCATAATTTGGCTAGCTTGAGTATCTTGATAAAGCTGCATCATTTTAGCGAGATTATCGTGCTGTAAATCACAATCAGCATTATCAATGAGTACATCAGGTAAAACAACTGCAAAGGCCTGATTACCCACTAAGGGTTGAGCACATAATACAGCGTGACCTAAACCTTTAGCTTCGCCTTGGCGGACGTGCATAATAGTGACATCAGGAGGACAAATCGAGCGAATTTCATCTAATAACTGCCTTTTTACCCGTTTTTCTAGCTTAACTTCCAGTTCAAAGCTGGTATCAAAATGATTTTCAATCGAATTCTTACTAGAGTGGGTCACAAAAATAATTTCTTTAATCCCTGCGGCAACACATTCATCCACAATATATTGGATTAAAGGTTTATCAACAATGGGCAGCATTTCTTTAGGAATAGCTTTAGTGGCAGGTAACATGCGCGTTCCTAAACCTGCAACAGGAATAACGGCTTTACGTATTTTTTTTGCTTTCATCAGTGTCTGCATTATGTGATTGGGATGATTAATAAGAATAGCATTCACTTTGAAATATATTCCACAAAATTTCTTTTAAAAGCATGAAAATGTGTCTTGTTCAAAATTTACTGTTCCTTTAATATGTCCCTTTTCCATCATTCAATATTGAAAAATAATAATGCTGGAACTTAATATGACGACTAATAATAAATCAATTAAAAATCAATCACTTGAATTTTTTTATTGTATAAAGAGTTTAATCTCTTGCCAACTTATAAAGGAAACACACTATGAAATTATCTATTCTATCATTGGGGCTAATGAGCCTTTTACTCGCAGCTTGTACGCAAGAATCCCAAAATAATTTTGGACGTGCCTTGAATAATTGGACAGGTACGGATGGAATTTTAGAGATTTATGCAGGTGAGAAGCTAGTGCGACGTTTTATTAAAGTGGATAAATTAACCACGGCAAAAGCCACTGAAGGTGCATCTGAACGTCCTTACCGATTTGGTTATGGGATATTAGATACAAATTTTAATAATATTGCAGATCGAGGCGAAAAAAAGGTTTATTTTGAGTTTAGTGATTATTCTACCTCTTATATTTTCTTTGAAAATCCACAGTGATCTATTGCACCTAATTTGCAATCCTAAGCTAAATAATGAAACAACACAATAGTCCAAACTACTTAATTCGACTTGATAATATTGGTTTAAATATTTCAGGGCGTGAAATTCTCCGTAAAGTGAGTTTAGATGTATTACCTAAAAGTGTACTGACTATTATTGGTCCTAATGGGGCAGGTAAATCTACCTTACTCAAGATTGTTTTAGGTTTATATCGGGCTACTACGGGAAAAATTATCCGTCAGCCCAATATTAGAATTGGCTATGTACCACAAAAATTTCGCATTGATCCTTTATTACCCTTAACGGTAGAAGATTTTATTCGTCTGGGTAAACCTGAACGTCAATTCTCTCTACTGGATATTTTAGCGGAGACAGGGATTAGTCACTTACAGCATCAAGATATACAGCAGCTTTCAGGCGGTGAATTACAGCGAGTATTATTAGCACGAGCTTTATTAGGCGAACCCGAATTATTGGTATTGGATGAACCCGCGCAAGGAGTGGATATTACAGGGCAAAGTGAACTATACGGTTTACTGGCACAATTAAAGCATTCACGTTCTTGTAGTGTGCTATTAGTCTCTCACGACCTACATTTAGTCATGGCTTCCAGTGATAAAGTATTGTGCCTTAATAAGCATGTTTGTTGCAGTGGACACCCTGAAGATGTTAGCCGACATCCTGAATATTTACAGTTATTTGGTGGTAATGCGTTAACTCAATATGATGTTAATGGTTTAGCAGTCTACACACATCACCATGATCATTGCCACGACAGTCGGGGCAATATTATTACTGTAACGGAGAATAAAAAAGATGGGAAAACAAAATTGACTTGTGAATAAGGAGCATAGTAAAGTTTTGAAATTGGCAACAATTGCCGTTTTACTATTTGGAGTGATGGAAACATCATGGATGATTTCTTTCTTAAAACCCTTCTTAATACCTTTCTTGCTGGTCTTGCTGTTGTATTGGTAGCGGGGCCTTTAGGCTCATTTATGGTTTGGCGACGTATGGCCTATTTTGGTGATACCTTGTCACACTCTGCTTGGTTAGGCGTTGCAATTGGTGTGATTGCAGGCATCAATATCAATCTCAGTATTTTATTATTGTGTTTAGCCGCTGCTACCCTTATGTTTTTATTTCAAAAACAAAATCAACTTGGTAATGACACATTATTAGGTATTTTAGCACATAGTGCTTTAGCGTTAGGAATGATTCTTTTGGCTTCAGTTAACAATACTAGTATTAAGGTTGAAGCTTATTTATTTGGTGATATTTTGGCGGTCAGTCAATCCGATATTGCATTGATGTGGCTAATGTGTGTATCGATTTTACTGCTACTGATTAAGATTTGGAAACCACTCCTCTCTCTTAGTATCCATAAAGAACTAGCCCAAGTAGAAGGGGTTAATGTGGGTTTATATGGTTTTTTATATCTATTGATGTTGGCCAGTTTAATTGCTGTTTCTATCAAAGTGGTTGGAGTCTTATTGATTACCGCTTTGATGATTATCCCTGCGGCAACCGCTCGATGTTTTGCTCGCAGTCCAAAGCAAATGGCAATGATGGCAGCAATGATTGGTTTCATTGCTTTAGTCATTGGCATGGCTGCTTCATCACAATGGGATATTCCTATTGGTCCTAGTATTGTTGTCAGTGCGGCAGGATTGTTTCTATCCAGTCAGTTATTGATAAAGCTGCTTCGATAAGCGTTTATAAACTTCCCCATAGAGTAGAATAGTCTTCTTCATCAATCACATCTTCTAGCTTTAGGTTTTCTTTTTTAACCACAGTGTAGGAGAAAATACTAAAGCTTCCTGTACATTCATCACGATGATTGAGGAGTACCGTTTCTTCATGTAAAGCAAAGGTAATTTTTAATTCATTGCCAGTATGAAACATTTGAGCGGGAAAGAGTAATTCAGGTTCAGGACGAACATCATCAATAACAGGCAACATTAAACCCAACACAGGCAATACGGTCGTATTATTATCCATACTATTGACAGCTTTGACTTCAATGGGGACAACATAAGGGGCTAAAAACTCAATTCCCAAACACAAACCCCGTTCATTAATAAATTCCATCCAACGAATCGTGCCAATTTGCCATTCCAGTTCGGTATTATGCGTTGCGCGTAGTGCAACAATAGCACCCACCCGCGCAGCTGAAGATTCTTCATCATGCCATAGCAAACCATAACCCCCTGAACTACTGTTAATTACTATCCATGTTTGCATTAAAATAGATGCGGAGGAAAGCTCTTGCTTATTTTCGGAATGTTTAAAAGATAGGGATTTTTGATCCATTATAGCTTGATCAGTACTCAGGGTAGGATTGCTATTAAATGAACTAAGAATAGAAGGATCATGAGATTTTGAGGCAGTATCGAGTGATTCAAGTTTAGCGTGATTATTTAATACTTTAACTACATGGGATAATCCTGTCACAACACTGATACTTTCATTTTTAACATCCCGTTTGGTACTACGATTACGTACCCGAGTAAAATGAAAAATCAGTCGTTTAGCCAGCCCAATACCAATATCTCTAAATAAATAATATTCACTCGGTTTAGCATTACTTTCTAATGCACTGATGTAATCATCAATTTTCTCGATCAGCTCACATAAATCTAAAACTCGAATCGTGGGTGAATTTAAAATATCACTAGCAGGGACTAAAGCGGCGTGAGCATCACGATTGAGATGAATAATATAAGTCAATTCGGTTGTGATTGTATCAGCATTAGGATGAATCGTGACTAAGGGTAATAAAACCTGAAATAACTGATCTAAACGTTCAATCTCGCCTTGGCGCAAACTATAAGGATTAGATAAAGCCAGTAAATTTGCCTGTTTATAGACATCATTAATTGTCGTAAGCCCATCATGATCTCTAAAGACAGAAGTATCTTGCAGCTCATTATCACAGGCCAGTAAATATAAATGGTGTAAATCATGCCAGAGCGTATCGCGTGTTTTGCTATATACCATATAGTGTTGCAATAACACCTCGGATAAATACAACATCGCATTATAAATCGCTTTGAGCAAGGGACGTTTCATTACCGATGCCGTCGTAATCATATCCACAGCGGCGAGCTGATATGAACCTGCTAATTCCAGTAATAAGGACTGTTTAAGTTCAAAGATACGTTGACTTTTAGGAGGTAAAGGAAAAGCGCGACTGACTAAATGACGCTGTAAATTATTCAATACTAAACGGGCAGTCTCACCTAAAGTATCGGCAATATCAATGCGGATTACCGAAGAGATACGACTTTGATTAAAATTAACTAAACCCATATAAAGACGGCGAGTTGTTTCGCCTAAATTGGTAATAGGTAACTCACGTACCCACGTCTTGGCTTTATTCGCCGAACGTGGAATGTATTCATCAGAATTTTTCTTTGT
Source organism: Thiotrichaceae bacterium (assembly GCA_015486375.1). Lineage (GTDB taxonomy): Bacteria > Pseudomonadota > Gammaproteobacteria > Thiotrichales > Thiotrichaceae > S015-18. Next base: position 59,810 of record WFRR01000098.1, on the reverse strand, counting down.
CATTGCTCTTAAATTAATCATACTGATTGGGTGAACTGATGCTGAATCATAAGGGAATATGGCTGCTATGCCTATGTCTATACGAATTAAATCGCTTGTTTAGATGCTTCTCCTGCAACTTCACGTACCAGTTTGGGTATCATATACCCCGATAAATGATCGCGTAATTGCTTCATCAGTTCCATAGCCTCCTTGCTAGTGACTTCAAAATGTGCTGCACCCTGTACTTTATCCAGTAGGTGCAAATAATAGGGCAAAACTTGCTGCGCTATTAGACTCTCACTCAATGTAGACAATGCGTTTATCGAATCATTCACACCTTTTAATAGTACACTCTGATTCAAAAGGAGTGTATTTGCCGCTTTTAATTGTGATAATGCGTATTTAACATCCGTTCCAATTTCTTGAGCATGGTTGGCATGAATCACCATTATTTTTTGCAGGTTTAATTTTTTAAACCAATCGATAAACGCAGCATCGATGCGTTCAGGTAAGACTACAGGTAAACGCGTATGGATTCTTAATCGTTTGACGTGCGGAATCGTTGCAATACGTTCACATAAAACTTGTAATCGTTGATCCGATAAAACTAAAGGGTCACCCCCACTTAAAATGACTTCAGTTACGTCAGAATGAGCTGCAATATAAGCAATTGCCTCGTTCCACTGTTGTTTCGCGGGGTTGGCTTCACTGTAAGGAAAGTGCTGTCTAAAACAATAACGACAATGAATCGCACAAGCACCAGTAGTCACCAGTAACACTCGACCTTGGTATTTATGCAATAGACCCTTAGCAACCATTGAATCTTTATCTCCAACAGGATCATTAACAAAACCTGCAACGTGCTGTTGCTCTGCACCTAAGGGCAAGACTTGCTGTAATAGGGGATCATACCAATTACCTTTCTGCATTTTAGCAAGATAAGCATGCGGAACAAGTAAACGAAAATTGGGATTTAAGGACAGTGGAAAGGGAGCATCCGTAGCATTTAAACCCAATGCCTTAAATAAATCATCAGGGTCACGAATCGCATTGGCTAATAATTTTTGCCAATTTGCCTGTGTTGCAAAACCATTATGGCTTAACGTTTGTTTTTTTATGGAAATTTCTGTGGAAATTTCAGTTATCATGATGTACCCGAATAATGTAAAAATGATGGAGTAGGAATGGCAACATACAATACCAATATGTTTAGAAGTGGATTAAAAATTATTATTGATGGTGATCCTTTTAATATTGTTGAAAATGAATTTGTAAAGCCAGGGAAAGGACAAGCATTTAACCGTACTAAAATAAAAAACCTTAAAACAGGACGGGTTATTGATAAAACATGGAAGTCAGGCGAAAGTGTTGAAGCCGCAGATGTGATCGACGTAGCGATGGAATACCTCTATACCGACGGCGAGTTTTGGTATTTTATGGATTCAAGCACTTATGAGCAACTACCTGCGGGTGAAACCGCACTGGCTGATTGTTTATATTGGTTAAAAGAGCAAGAGAGTTATCAATTAATCCTTTGGAATGGCACACCGATTAGTGTCATCCCTCCCAATTTTGTTGAATTGCAGATTGCCCAATGTGACCCAGGAATAAGAGGTGATACAGCCCAAGGTGCAACCAAACCTGCAACAATGACGACAGGTGCAACTATTAAAGTCCCTCTCTTTATTGAAGCTAATGACACGTTAAGAATTGATACTCGTACAGGAGAGTATGTTTCTCGGGTTAAAACCTAGAGATCCATATTAATAAATAATATGTCAGAATGGAAACCTAGCTGTACACAGGATGTGCTGCACGATAGAGCGCGAATGAATTACACTATTCGAGCTTTTTTTAGCCAACGACAAGTCTTAGAAGTAGAAACCCCTGCCTTATCTCAAACGGCTAATACTGATCCTTATATTGAGAGTTTTCATTGCAAAGGCATTGATGATACAGGCAAAGCACAGCGTTATTTACATACCTCACCCGAATACCCAATGAAACGCCTACTTGCCGCAGGCTGTGGCGATATTTATCAACTCGCTAAAGTGTGGCGAGCCAATGAAGTGGGTCGTCAACACAATCCTGAATTCACTTTATTAGAATGGTATCGACTTGATTTTACTTATCATCAATTGATGCAGGAAGTCGAAACTTTATTGTGTGACCTAATGCCTGAGGTAAAGCGTCGTGAAACTCAAAAACTAAGCTATCAACAAGCGTTTATGAATCGGCTTGGTATTAATCCTCACATTGCAACTCGTGAAGTATTGTATGCGTGTGTGCAAAGTGAGAATATTCATATTAGTACCGATTTAGATCGTTCGGCTTTACTGGATATATTAATGACTCATTGTGTCGAAGCCAGTTTCCCCAAACAGGCTTTAAGCTTTATTTACGACTATCCTGCTAATCAAAGTGCCTTAGCTTATGTACGAGAGGATAATCCTCCTGTTGCTGAACGCTTTGAAGTATATTTAGGCAGTTTAGAATTGGGTAATGGTTATCAAGAATTACAAAATGTAGATAAAAATACGGCGGTATTACACACTGAACAAGCATATCGAAAAAAACAGGGGATTGCCTCTGTACCTCAGGATAAAAAGTTTTTGGCTGCGATGCAAGATGGCTTACCTTTTTGTTCAGGTGTTGCTTTAGGGATCGATCGAATTTTAATGGCGGCACTGCATAAAAAATCCATACGGGAAGTGCTGAGCTTTGCATGGGATATTGCCTAAATTACTTATTCTGAACGGTATGCTAATCTCACCCTTTCAATTATCTAAGTGTAAAGCACATGTGCGGAATTTGTGGGGAATATCGTTGGGATGGACAGCCAGTAGAACTATCTCGTATACAAAATATGTTACAGGCTTTAGAAAAACGAGGCCCTGATCACGTAGGCACGTTTTCTGACGGGGGGTTAGCCTTTGGTCATCGACGTTTGTCCATTATTGATCTATCTGAAAAAGCCAATCAGCCCATGATTGATCCGCAATTGGGTTTAGCATTGGTCTTTAATGGTAGTATCTATAATCATCCTGAATTGCGTGAACAACTTAAAATTAAGGGACATCAATTTTTCTCTTTAGGTGATACAGAAGTGATTCTGAAAGCTTATAAACAATGGGGAGAAGATTGTGTTAAACATTTTAAGGGCATGTTCGCATTTGCTATTTGGGATTTGAAAAAGAAAAGTTTGTTTTTAGCCCGTGATCGAATGGGCATTAAACCGCTGTATTATGCAGAACATCAAGGTACATTACGTTTTGCTTCCAATACCCAAGCCTTATTAAAATATCCCATTGATACTGAACTAGATAACGATGCTTTACATAATTTATTTAGTTTACATGCCGTTGTGCCAGCTCCACGTACGGTATTGAAAGGTATTCGTAAATTAGAACCCGCTCATACACTAACAATTAGTGCCACAGGAGAGCAACGCTTAAAATCTTACTGGCATTTAGATGCAACCCGTTCGACTGAATCCTGTGATGAAAAGGAATGGATTGAACGTATTCATGCTTCATTGAAAACAGCGGTTAAGCGGCGTAATAATATTGCAGATGTGCCTGTAGGTGTTTTACTATCAGGCGGCTTAGATTCCAGTTTATTAGTTGGCTTACTGGATGAAGTTGGGATTGAGGATATTCGCACCTTTACGATTGGCTTTGATGATCAACCTGAAGAAAAAGGCAGTGAATATGAATTCTCAGATGCCGTCGTAGAAATGCTTAAGCCCAATCATCATAAATTCCACATTCCGAATGAACAAACCTTAAGTCGTTTACCTGAAGCCATTGCCAATATGTCAGAACCGATGTTTGGGCAAGATGCAATTGGCTTTTACTTACTCTCTGAACAAGTATCACAACACGTTAAGGTGGTGCAATCAGGACAGGGAGCTGATGAGGTGTTTGCAGGCTATTTTTGGTATCAACAGATGGCAAAAGCCAAGGGTGATAACTTAGAACGCTTTGCTCCGTATTATTTCGATCGTGATCATAATGAAATACAAAAAATGCTGAGTGAAGATTATATTAGTGCTGATTTCACCGCGGCCTTAATTAAAGATAAGCTAGATGCAGTTAATGCAGATTGTTACTTAGATCGTGTCTTAGCACTGGATACGACCACTTTAATCGTCGATGATCCTGTAAAACGGGTTGATAATATGACAATGGCATGGGGCTTAGAAGCGCGCGTACCGTTTCTTGATCATGAATTAGTTGAGCTTGCAGCAAAAATGCCTCCTGAGCTTAAATTACGTGATAATGGTAAATATGTACTAAAAGAAATTGCCCGAGGTTTAATTCCTGATAGTGTGATTGATCGTCCTAAAGGCTACTTTCCTGTGCCTGCACTCAAATTTGTACGGGGTGAATTCCTAGATTTTATGCAGGATATTCTTAATTCCCAACAATGCCGTGAACGTGGACTGTATCAACGTAGTTATATTAATAAGCTACTCGCGAAACCTGAAGCACATTTAACTCGAATTAAAGGCAGTAAGTTATGGCAATTAGCTTTATTAGAGTTTTGGTTGCAACAAAATAATATATAAAAAACAAACAATCCAGCATTTCATTGATATTAATAAACCATACATAGTTTTTTATAGTTAATTTATAAAAAGTTGAAATCTATAACAATGTAAGCTTATAAAATATAGCTTATTCATATTTAATAATCGATAGGTTTAAAAATCAATGCAGTCAACAAACAACATTAATAAAAACCATAGTGTAAATTTTGAAAATAAAAATACACTCCCTATAGAACAATTTATTTCTGAAATTATGCTAATGGTTAGTGTCTGGAAATCGGTTAAACGAGATAAAATAGTTCGTCACTCCGTGAGTTTAGGCATTAATGTGTTTTTAGCGATGATTGTTTATGAGTTTTTTCCTAGTATTATATGGGGTACATGGATTTTCTCTATTATTGCAGTTTATGCAGTGGTTTGTATTTTTGTTGTTAATATTACGATTAATGAACAGCTAAGACAGGCATATGAAAAAATAGATAGGCTAGATAAACTTCAATACAAAAAAACATGAAATACAAGTTTTAATTTACTATCTGTTACAAATAACTGATCAATAAAAACTATCAATTTTTATTTATACTCGATAGACTAAGGTTTTTTATTTAATCCAGTTCTATGAAAGTATCTGTACCTTTAGCCTTTATAAGCGTTGTTATTATATGGTCAACCACACCGCTCGCAATTAAGTGGAGCAGTATTAATGGTTATTTCCTATTTGGTGTCACAACACGGATGATTTTAGCGGGTATCTTGGCCGTATTAATTGTGTATTTACTCCGTATTCCTTATCGTCTTGATGCACGAGCAAGAATCACTTATATTGCTTCAGGTTTAGGTATTTACGGTGCGATGCTGTTTAGCTATTGGGGTTCTTTATATATCTCTTCAGGCTGGATTTCAGTTATTTTTGGCACATCACCTATTATTACAGGTATCTTGGCATGGTTATTTTTGGGTGAAAAATTAACACACTTTCGTATCTTCGGTTTACTACTAGGTTTACTCGGTTTGGGCACTATATTTTTACAAAGTACCCATCTGACCGATACAGCAATTTTAGGAGTATCACTAATTATTTTAGGCGTTATTAGCCAAACCAGCACAGCTGTATGGCTTAAAAAAATTAATGCACAACAACATGGTTTAGTGATGACAACCGGTGGACTATGGGTTTCAATTCCCCTCTTTTTATTGACTGCACTGCTATTTTCTGAACCCGTCCCGATATTAGAAGAAATTCCACTACAAGCCGCGGGTGCTATTATTTACCTAGCAATTTTCGGTTCATTACTGGGGTTCTCCTTATATTATTTTTTGATTCATGCCCTCGAAGCTTCCACCGTCTCATTGATTACTTTAATCACGCCTGTGACGGCTCTTCTACTCGGTATGTGGTTTAATAATGAAGCCATTAGTACACACGTTATCATTGGCACAGCTTGTATTTTACTGGGTTTAATCAGTTTCCAATGGGGGGATAAATTGCGACGCACTCACACCATGCGTTCGTAAACAAAAATAAAAACGTGCACCCTCTCCCACTTGGCTTTCAACCTGTAACTCCGATTGATGTAAAGCTAATAAACGTTGAGTAATGGCTAAACCTAAGCCACAACCATCTTGACGAACTTTTTTTCCGTCGATGGCTCGAAAATACGGTTCAAATACATAAGGTAATTCTTCCTCTGGAATACCATTACCTGTATCTTGAATCGATATTTCTACACGTCCTTTATCTAGTTCTGTAATTAAAGTATTAACTATTCCACCTGTTGGGGTGTAATAAATGGCATTACTAATTAAGTTTTGTAAAATACGCTCTAAGCGTCCGACATCCGCATACACTTCCAAGCCCATATTAGGGCAATCCATGATTAAATGAATACCTTTATCATTCGCGAGTGCCGATAAACTTGCATATAAATCACTTAACAAATCGGATAAAACAAATTCTTCAGGATCAATATTAATTTCACCGTGTTCTAGACGTGCTAATTCAAATAGTTCATTCACCATATCGGTGAGACGTTTATTATTGAGTAGTACATTTTGAATGAACTGTTGCCGATCCTGATTTGATAACTTAACATTCTCATCTAAAAGTGTTTCTAAATACGCTTGCATACCCGCGAGTGGTGTGCGTAAATCATGCGATACATAAGCAAAAAACTCACGCCGTAACTTATCTTGCTGTTTCATTTCCTGCAACTGTGTTACGATACGCTGTTCCATGGAAAAAACTTGTTGTTCTAATATCTTTAATTCATTATTCGATTTTATTTTTAATAAACGCTTAGTTGACATCGATGGTTTATAGTGGCTCGATATTTTTTTAAAATCAGAAGCTTCGAAACGACGCACTTCACGACAAAGTCGATTGATCGGTCGAGTAAGGGTATAGAACAAAATCAAACTGGCAGATAGCAAGAAAATAAAACCCGCTAATATCGAAAAGACACTCACTTTTAATAGTTTATTAAAGAATAATTCATCCACAATACTATCGTAATCTTCGCCGCCAATAATAATATACAGATAGCCTTTTAACTGTTTATTACGATCAGTAATTTTTGCACTGGAAAATATTTTAGTTTGTTTTAAAGAACGCGGGTCATCACCTAAAATTGGAAAGGCTTTTTCATGCAGAAACTGTTTAATCGGAGCTAGATCAACCTGATTGCGTTTGATTTTCTCAGCAGGGGCATCATAAGTGAGTATTTTTCCGTCTGTATTTAAAACATACAATTCGGTTAAAGGGTCGATTAGCATAATACGACGAAATGCATCTTTGATAGTTGCTTCATCAAAATGTCCTTGGATAAAAAGACTCATATCTTTAACCACATATTCAGCTAAATGTTGATGTAAGTTTTGTGCTGTTTCCTGATGCTGGATTTTAGAAGAGTGATCAAAGAACCAAAGTAATAAAACCCCTTGAATAATACATACCGCTAAGAGTGTAATTGCTAAACGTTGATATAGACCTTGATAAAATTTTTTAAACATTATGCTATAACCTTAAGTCAATATTACTCACCTAAACTAAATTTATAGCCCACACCCCAAACGGTTTGAATAAAATCGGGCTGATTATCACTACGTTTTAACTTGTTACGTAAACGGTTAATATGCGTATTGACGGTATGTTCATAACCTTCATGGCTATAACCCCAGACGGAATCTAAGAGCTGATTGCGTGAAAATACTTGTTCGCTGTGTTGGGCTAAGTGGGCTAATAAATCAAATTCACGGGCGGTTAAATCTACATTTTTACCTGCTAATTTAATCTGTCGATGTGAAATATGAATAGATAGCTCCTTATATAGTTGCTCTTGTTGCTCCTCTGCCTTAATCGGAGCTTGACTGTATTGAGAGCGCCGCAATAACGCTTTTATTCGCGCAATACATTCACGTAAACTAAATGGCTTGGTGAGGTAATCATCTGCGCCTAATTCTAGCCCAATGACTCGATCAGCTTCGCCGCTCATTGAGGTTAACAATAAAATAGGAATAATCGGCTGTACTTGACGTAGCTCTTTACAAATATCTAAACCATTGTAATTTGGCAACATAATATCTAATAGAACTAAGTCGTAGCTTTGTTTTAATAAAAACTCGCGCGCCTTTAAACCATCATCAATATGAGTGACTTGATAATGTTGCTCTCTTAAATGTAAGCACAACATATCGGCAATTGAATGATCATCTTCTACAACAACAATGTGTTCCATAACTTTTTCCTTAGATCTAATGCACTACCAACTTTTTAAGCAGCATTTTACTATATAAAATGTGAATCATAGACTATTTATTAACGAGCATAGCGACGGATTAGTCGCTCGGATAATAAGAGTGTCAGTATAAGTGCATAGATGAGGGGTTCTCGTGTATCAACTTTAATTAGCCACCAAAAATGCAGCACCACAAAAATAGCAATGGGATAAACCAATTGGTGTAAACGCAACCAATTTTTACCTAGCTTCCGAATGGCGGCACGGGTTGAAGTGACGGCTAAAGGAATTAATAAAATAAAGCTCAACATACCAATGGTAATAAATGGACGTTCCACAATATCGAGCCAAATCTCCCACCAATCGAAAGACTGTTCTAACCAAAGATAAATACTTAAATGCAAACTGGCATAGAAAAATACATATAAACCCAACATGCGGCGTAAGCGTAATAATTGTGCCATACCTGTCAATCGACGTAGTGGAGAAATTGATAGTGTAATCAGTAAGAAACGTAATGCCCATTCACCTAAATCACGAATAACGGTTTCAATAGGATTTGCTCCTAATACACCCGAAAACATGCCCCAAACGAGATAAAACACTGGCAGCAATGCCATGATAAAAATGCTGGGTTTAATAATTTTGGAAAAGTACGGTTCGGCTATTTTCATGATAATCGGCTCAATTATTATTATTTTATCGAAAGACTAAAAATGCTTTGTTAAGTCCATACCACTGTAAAGACTAGCCACTTGATCCGCATAACCATTGAACATCAAGGTATCGCGTTTAAAAAAGTCACCAATGCGCCGTTCTCTTTTTTGACTCCAACGTGGATGAGCAACAGTTGGATTAACATTGGAATAAAAACCATATTCTTCAGGGATAGATTTTGTCCATGCTGATACAGGTTGTTCTTCTACAAAACTAATTTTAGCAATGGATTTAATATTCTTAAAGCCATATTTCCACGGTACAACCAAACGCAAAGGCGCACCATTTTGGTTTGGTAAAGTTTTACCGTATAAACCTGTGGCAAGAATAGCCAATGGGTGCATCGCTTCATCCATACGCAAACCTTCAACATAAGGCCAATCTAAAATAGGTCGGCGTTGCCCAGACATATACTCAGGATCATGTAGGGTTTCAAAACGAACGTACTTGGCTTTAGAGGTGGGTTGAAAACGTTTGATTAAATCACTGAGTGGAAATCCCTGCCAAGGAATCACCATTGACCAACCTTCAACACAACGGAAACGATAAATACGATCTTCGCTATCATGCGGCTTGAGTATATCCTCTAAAGAATAGCGACCCGCCTTTTCACATTCCCCCTCGACCACAATCGACCACGGTGAAGTGGGCAAATGATGTGCATTTTTAGCAGGATCACCCTTACCTGTACCAAATTCATAAAAATTATTGTAAGTAGTAATATCCTTATAAGAAGTAACCTCATCACCCTCCAAGGTATATTCTTTATCTTTGCTGAGAGCCTGTGCCGATTCTGTTACGCCTAGACCCAGCAATGATGCCCCTAGCCCTTGAGCAATGCTTGCTTTAATAAACGCCCGTCGAGATAAATAATCCTGCTGATCTGTCACCTCATTTTCTTTAATATCACTTGATTGTTTGATTAACATGCTCTTCTATTCCTACCTAGTTTATGTGCTTAACCATAGCGATAAATCGTTGAGCAAGTTTCACTAATTTATAACATTTTTGTAAAGATAGAAATATTTTGTACTTGAAAAAATAGGTTTAACACGGATATGGGTCATTTAATTTTGCTAAAATACTGATATTAATTTTTATTTAGGTCTATATATTAATGATAAATACAATCCAATCTAGCGTATTGATAGCCTTGCTGTTAATCACTCAAATATCGACAGTAGCAGCGACCGAAACATCAACAGAATTTAGTGGAAATACTCAGAAATTGACTGAGTCTACTGAGAAAGAAAGCAACGATGATAGTCAAAAAACTGCTGAACCTATTGAGTCTAGTAACACATCTGATTCTAACGTTATTGAAAAGGTGACACCCGTTGTGAAACAGGGAAAAATTAGCCGTGCTTTATTTACGTCCTTAGTCCAAAATCATGAACCAATTGATCAGCTTAATGTATTAAGTAGTTTAATTAGTGAAGTGTTTTATTTTACTGAATTTAAAGGATTTGAAGGTCAAACGCTGACACATCAATGGTTGCATCATGGCATTATTTCTCATCAAGTTAACTTTCCAATTACAGGTAAGCGTTGGCGCGTTCATTCAGCTAAAAAATTCAACTTAGCAAAACAGCCTGAAGGAACATGGACAGTAAAGATTTTAGATGAAAAACAAAGCATTTTACTTGAAACAAGTATTAATTATATTCGATCCAGTACACGAGCAGAACTCAAAAAATCTCAAACAACAGAAAATATATCAACTTCAGCACAAGCAGAGAAACTAGAAAGCAAAGCAACTCAACCCGATCGTACTAAGGTTGCTGAAACTTCTGAAACTTCTGAAACTTCTGAAACTTCTGAAACTTCTGAAACTTCTGAAACTTCTGAAACTTCTGAAACTTCTGAAACTTCTGAAACTTCTGAAACTTCTGAAACTTCTGAAAGTAAGGATTCGCAACCAAATAAAGATCCTCGTCCAATTTGGGATAAAATATAGGGTATTTATTTTCACCGAATACAACAGGATTTAGACCGCTAATAATAAACTCCTTGTGCCTATATAAGTACAAGACTAAATTTTCAGGCTGTCATAATCGTTAGAAATGACGCTAGCTAAGACTCTCTACAGTATTGCTGAATAAATAATAACGATTATTTTCAATAATAATTAAATATTCTAATGGAGCTAATAAATGTTATTTAAACGTTTACAGAAACACTTACTTCTCTGTGTTTCAGCATTACTCATTTTACCCAACTCTCTCTATGCTATAGAGGCTGAAATTGTTCAATCAGCCTTTGCAATGTCAATTAAGAATCATCAACCCTTCAATGTTGTTCAACAGCTTAATAATAATATAAGCAAGATTTACTTTTTTACTGATATGCGTAATTTTCAAGGACAAACCTTAACGCACCAATGGTCATTAAATGGTTGGGTCGCACAAAGTATCCCATTTGAAGTTAAGGGAAGTCGCTGGCGGGTTTCATCTAATAAATCATTAAAACCGCGTAATAAAGGCACATGGACAGTCAAAGTATTGGATGAGCAAGGAAATATTATTAAACAGGCAAGTGTCTCTTATCATAAATTACAAGCACCCCCTGCTAAGAAAAAAGTACCTGAAGCCACTAAAACTCAAGCAGCATTTAAGGAAGTATCTTCATCCAAAAAAGCCGTTAGCGTAAAAAAAGAGTCTCTGAAAAGTATAGATTCAGAAAAAACAACCGCTAAAACCAAGAGTGAAACAAAGGTCGCCTCTGAATCTACCGTTAAAAAGTCAGATAAAGCCAATACAGATAATACAAAAAAGAGAGCTTCTAAGTCTGAAAGTGAAAAATCAGATAGTCAAACTGCTAAAGCAGAAACAGAGAAAAAATCCAAAAAATCAGCTGATAAATCAGCCGATGCTAAAAAGGATACAGCCAGTAGTATTCAAGCAGCGGTGATTGAAAGTTATGATTCAGATATTGTGGAAGATGATGATGAATGTACAGACGATCACGATCATGAAACTGAGCATGGCAGTATCGGTAAACAGCAGTTAAGTGATGAGTAAGTCTATGCTGTAGTTTATACTGCCTACCAAGTGTCAATATAAAGAGGAAGTTCTGTGAAGCAGACCCATTTTAGGAGCGTCCAATCAGGTTTCACCCTTATTGAAATTATGGTTGTGATTGTTATTCTTGCTATTTTAGCTAGTTTTGTTATTCAAAACACCGCAGGAATGACGGATGAAGCGCGTATTACCAAAGCAAAAAGTGATATTTCTACCCTGCAAAATGCCTTAGAAATGTATAAATTAAATAATTATGATTACCCAACAACAGAGCAAGGTTTACAAGCATTAATTGAAAAACCTGCGGATGCCAAAAATTGGCGACGCTATGTAAAAGGTAAATTACCTAAAGATGGATGGGGCAATGATTATCAATATTTAAGCCCAGGTTCACACGGTGATTTTGATCTATATTCTCATGGTGCAGACAAACAACCCAGTGAAGATGATATTGGTAACTGGGATCTAAATTAGTTTTGTTTATATCCCCCAAAACTCAATCAGGCTTTACCTTGATTGAGTTAATCATTGTGATTGTGATTATTGCGATCATTGCCAGTTTAGCCAGTATTACATCCGGTGATAAAAAACGAGAACTGCTACAGACAGAAACTAAACGGTTTCGTGTTTTGTTTAATTTGGCTCGTCAAGAATCTATTTTGCAATCTCAACAATTAGGTATTGTTTTTTTTCAAGAAGGTTATCAATTTTATCAAAAATCAGAGCAGGGTCATTTTGATCAGAAACCGAAACTTCGTGTAGAAGAAACGTCTTTACAAACGAGTGATACTGTTGAAAATTCAAAGCCGCAGTGGACATTGCTGCAAGATAAAATCTTAAAACCACGCCACCTTTCCACATTATTAAGCCCCCAACTGTATATTGAAGCTATTTCAGTTTCCTTATCTGCACGTAAAAACCAAAAAAATAAGGATAAACCCCCGCAAAATATCACGGTTAAACCACAAGTATTTTTACTTTCCAGTGGTGAAAATACGCCATTTGAATATCAATTAAATTATAGTGGTATTGGTCGTGCCAATATCAAAATTGATTCGATTGGAAAAACTGATGTAAGCTACCATTTTGACAAGCAAACTAATGAATAGAGTTAAATCCCCCCCTTATTCGCAACTTTCACAAGGCTTTACTTTGCTTGAGGTGATGGTTGCACTGGCAATTATTGCCATTGCCTTGGGTGCAGCCGTCCGCGTTGCGGGTAATGCAACCAGCAATGCCTCTTATTTAGCGGACAAAACCTTTGCTAATTGGGTCGCCATGAATGAAATGACTAAAATTAAAATCGATGCAAAATGGTTAAGTAAGGGTGATAAATCAGGCAATGCAACGATGTTAGATCGTGACTGGTATTGGAAACGTAAGGTTAAAAAAACGCCTGATAAAGATGTGCAGCGAATTGAAATTTCGGTATTTAAATCTGAAAATGATTCTGACTCCTTAATTACCGTTACTAGTTTTATGGCTAGACCCCCTGTTGCTCAAACCCAAACTATTTTACGATGAATCATTCACCCCGATCTTATCAGGCTAATGGCTTTACTTTATTAGAATTACTGCTTGCGATTGCTATCTTTGCGATTGTCAGTGTACTGACTTATAGTGGCCTAAATTCAGTGATTCAAACCAGTCAAGTAACTGAAGAATCTGCGGATGATCTTAAACAATTACAGCTAGCGATGTTGTTCGTTCAGCGAGATATGATGCAAATGGTGGCTCGACCTGTGAATCAAGGTAGCGGACAATTACAAGCTGCTTTATATAATACAGAGGGTAATGATGTACTGACGTTTAGTCGAGATGGTCATCCCAATCCTGCCGAGAGCTTAAGAAGTAGTTTGCAACGGGTTGTTTATCAGTTAGAGGAAGATAAATGGTTACGTTTAAGCTGGAATCATATTGATCATACTCAAAACGAAGAACCTCAAACGCAACTATTATTGGATAATATGCTGGCACTGAATCTACGCTTTCTGAATAGTCAAAAACAATGGCAAGAGACATGGCAACCCGAGACCCTTGCTGGACGTGTGATTGCTTTACCAAGAGCGATTGAAATTAATATAGAGCATAAAAAATGGGGCAAGATACAAAGGATTTTCTTAATTTCATCCTAAGCCATCAAGCCCCATTGAACTGTATTGTAACGATTAATAATGGTTAATTAACGATCCAATGACCATTACTGACAAGCATCACAATCAGGATCAAGAATTGAGCAAGCCTGAGGTGCCTCAGAACCTACACTATTGCTCGTATCTTCTGTCGTGGTACGTTCTGTCGTTTTTTCCATATGTGTCGCCCCCATTGAACGTAAATAATAGGTCGTTTTTAAACCTCGTACCCACGCTAGTTTATATAGGTTATCTAACTTTGATCCAGAAGGCTCTGACATATAAAGGTTGAGTGATTGTCCTTGATCAATCCATTTCTGCCGACGACTCGCTGCTTCAATTAACCAACGTGCATCCATTTCAAACGCGGTTGCATATTTTTCTTTAAGATTAGTTGGAATTCGCTCAATATTTTGTAAGCTACCATCATCATATTTTAAGTCATTGATCATCACTTCATCCCAAATCCCTAAAGCTTTAAGATCATTAACCATATGGGCATTAATCACCATAAATTCGCCTGACAAATTGGACTTAACAAACATATTTTGATAGGTCGGCTCAATCGATTGACTCACACCACAGATATTTGAAATAGTCGCTGTTGGGGCGATTGCCATGACATTAGAATTTCGCATACCTGTTGCTTGAATATCACTACGCAGTGACCCCCAATCTAATGTTGAGGACTGATCCACCTGAATATATTCTCCGCGCTCCTCAATTAATTTATCTAAAGAATCAATCGGTAAAATACCCTGAGACCAAAGTGAACCTTCAAAAGTGGAATAAGTACCTCGCTCTACGGCTAAGCGATTAGAGGTTTGAATGGCAAAATAAGATAAAGCTTCCATACTTTTATCGGCAAATTCAACAGCCGCTTCTGAAGCATAAGGAATATTTTGTTTATACAAAGCGTCCTGAAAACCCATCATGCCAATGCCAACAGGGCGATGCCGACTATTAGATAATTTCGCTTGAGGCACACTGTAATAATTGTAATCAATCACATTATCTAGCATTCGCATTGCAGTGGTAATGGTGCGCTGCATTTTTTCTAAATCTAAACCATCTTCTGTGGTATGGGCAGCAATATTGACTGAACCGAGGTTACAGTTATGTACAACCAAACCATTAGCAATAAATGAATGATCTTCAGCTAATGATAAATCAAAGACTTCCTCTTCACCTTTAGCAATAATTTCAACGACTTCTGAATGTTGAAATGCAGAGCGGCTACTAAGTTTAGGGAGTAGTGCTTGTAACTTCTCTTGCTTATTGGGTGTTAAAGAAAAGCCAATAAAGCGGATAAAATTTACAATAGAATCCGCATCTTTTATTTCGTAGGTTCCCTGCCATTTTGTCTCTCTTCCTTTAACAGAACAACCACGTACACGTCCATGAATACCAAAAGGTTTAAGTAATAATTGTACATCTTTGAGTAACACTAAACTGGCGGATGATAGATTAACAGCTACTCCCCCTTTTTTACGGCGTGAATCATTCAGCACACAACCATCAGCAGAAAATAGTCCCGACAAGAAACTAGCAATCTGATTAGATGCGGCGTACTTTATTTGGGGAGCAATAGATTTATCAGGACCTATTGCACGATAAAAACCAAAACGTTCTTTAACATAATCAATAAAACCCTGTCGTTGGGTATGCCAGTTTATAACCCCATTGGGTTGTGTATACGGTGTAGGAGCAGCAGAATGAGGCGTATTTTTTCCAAGTGGAGATTCTTGATGCCAGCGTTCTACAATAGGTAAAACGAATTCCTTAGCTACTATTTCATGGGGAGCAAAACAAACACCATAGGAACTAGACATCCAGCCATCACCTAACATCCAACCTGCTGCTGTAAAGTCACAATCTTGTTGACCCATTTCAGGGTAAATAGAGGGTGTCAAAGGACAAACAATAAAATCATTTTTTTGCAGCTCTTTAAGCTTACGCCATTCATATACTCTAGGCTTATCATGATCAATAGGACGTTGAATTAAAAAAGGATGCTCTTCTGTGGCACAAATACTAATACCATTTTTGGTAATTATTTCATAAACCTGTTTTTTTCCTTGAGGAATTAATGTTGCTGTTAAAAATCGTTGTTGGGGATTCAATTCATCACTAAAAGGAACAAGGACTTTTTCCTGATCACATAGCTCAATCGGTTTCTGTCCTTGTTTAGTTAGAATTTGAGTACCTTTAGGAAAGCAAACGGCTATTTCATCTGAGTCTGTATGCAACATTATTTCGGTACATAAATTGGAGCTATGAACTACACCAACATGTTGATTACTATAACGTATATTACAAGGATCTTTAAAAGTAATCCAAGGATGCCCCGTTTCAAATAGCATACCTAACATTTTTCGCCATAAATCCAGCGCTGCAATCGTTTTACTTAGCTTCATCTCACCGCGTACAGCTTTGGCTTCGTATTCTTTATACTTCGTCTCAAACGCTTTACCATACAACTCATGTAATTCAGGTGTTTCATCAGGCGAGAATAAAGTCCACTCTTTTTCCTCTGCTACTCGCTTCATGAAGAGATCCGGAATCCAATTTGCCGAATTCATATCATGAGTACGACGGCGCTCATCACCTGTGTTTTTACGTAGCTCTAAAAACTCTTCAATATCAATATGCCATGTTTCTAAATAGGCACAAACAGCTCCCTTACGCTTACCCCCATTGTGAGCTAGCCCTGCTGTGGTCATATAAGATTCATCCCCTTCAACTTTTAAATCGAATACAAAAGTTGATGCTTGAATATTTTTTACACTGCGAATACGACTATAAATACAGCCCTGATAATGAAGCCAATTTTGTTTTTCAATCGCTTTACAGTTGACCAACTCAGCAATTTTTTGAACAGCGGGGATGCGAATGTCAAAAGCTTTTGTAATACCTGTAAATTCTATTTTTGTACCATCAACACGCGTACCTATATGTTCATTATTACGTTCTCGATACTGTCCTGAAGTTGGTACACCTAAACGCAAACATTGATAACGCAATCCTTCCGCTAAATGATGTGAAGTACTGGTAAAGGTAATTTCTGTACCACGACTGACACAACCATCCGTTTCTAATAGACCCTTTAATAAATTTAACGTTTGACTCTGAGGTAAATGATTAAAACGTCGTGCGATTCTCTTTTCAGATTGCGTATTATAAAGATCATCATAAGTAAAAGGTAATGTTGCTGCACCTTGGCTTACAAAACAACCTGTCGTAGCGTCACGTAATACACCTTTTCCACTTGCCCAACAAACTTGGGTATAGTGCTCATTTCTAGGCGTTTCCCAGAAATGAATATTACGTTCATTTAAATAATGACGTACAAATTCAAGATGTTCATCCTTTTTCGGATTGCCTGAAACACCCCATTCCATCTTATTTTTGCTTAAATGACCATCACCCAGTAATACACCATAAAGTCGTGCATCATCTTCACTAAAATCTTTTACAGGAACAATTTCTGTAGGAATAACTTGGGCAATATAGTCACCCTTTTGTAATTGTCCTGCTTCATGCCAATCGGGTTTGATTTTTTCTTTTTCTAACCATGCCATTGTGCGACTGTTGGCTTGTTGTAATGGAACATTGGTAATAGCATAAAAAGGATGACCCGACGTAACTTGAGTCGGTTTAATCGAATGTTTAACATCCACTTCAACCATTGAATCATGTTGGTTATAAACCATCGATTGCGTCACTTCACGGTATGTTCCACTGATACCTAAGACTAAATCACCCTGTTTTACATCCCGAATCGCTTTAATGCCTTCTGCAGTATGTAAAGTGGTTTCAGGTGCAAAACATTGATTAACCGCTACAGCGGTATCATTCGCAACTTTTAGAAACGGTACAACCCCCTGTGATTGTCCGTTTGTGCCTTTGATATGTGCACCTAGACCGCGTACTTGTGTCCAATCATTGCCTAAGCCACCTGCAAATTTTGATAGTAGAGCATTATCTTTAATACTATTGTAAATACCGTCAAGGTCATCAGAAATAGTGGTGAGATAGCAAGAAGAGAGTTGTGGGCGTAATGTGCCTGAATTAAACAGTGTTGGGGTACTGCTCATAAAGTCGAAAGATGACAGTAGATTGTAAAATTCAATGGCACGTTCTTCACGATTTTCCTCATTAATCGCTAGTCCCATTGAAACCCGCATAAAGAAAATTTGTGGTAATTCAAAACGAGTATTACCCGAATGAATAAAGTAACGATCATAGAGGGTTTGTAAGCCTAAATAAGTAAATTGTTGATCTCGGTTAGCCTGTAGTGCTGCGCCTAATTTGACTAAGTCATAACGGAGTAGTTCAGGATCAACCAGTTCTAAATCGACAGCCTTATTTAAGGTCTTTTCTAAGTAAGTTGAATATAAAGAATGCATTTCTGCAAGGGTCGCTTCAGATTCTGTGTTATTGAGAAAACTTAGAGCTTCACGACGTAAACTATCTTGTAATAAACGGGCTGCGACAAAACTATAGTTAGGATCTTTTTCAATCATGACCCGTGCAGCCATAATAAAGACAGCACTGACATCGGTTTCAGGTACACCATCGAAAAGATTGTGAACAGCACTTTGATACAGCGTTTGTCCATCAACGCCTATTAAACCTTCTACAGCTTCTGCAACAATCGTTTTTAAACGTAGTTCATCTAATTGTTTACGTTTTCCTAAAACATCGGTGACATAAATTTTAGGTTCGAGTTGATCTTGTTCGCTTTCTTGTTGATGGCGTAATTTACTGCGTTCTTCTCGATAAATAACGTAACTACGGGCGACTTTCTGTTCACCTTTTCGCATTAAAGCCAATTCAACCTGATCTTGAATATCCTCAATATGGATAATTCCACCTTCAGGAATGCGACGAAATAAGCAGGTTTCAACGGTTTTTGTTAGCGTTTTAACGCGCTCATGAATGCGAGCAGAATCTGCTGCCCCTTGACCTTCAACATCAAAAAAGGCTTTTGTCATTGCGGTTTCAATTTTTTGAGCATTAAATTGTGTTACTTGTCCATTGCGCCGAACGACTTTAAATGCATTGGAATTTACGTAGGAGACAGCGTTCTGGATTGCATAAGCACCATTAGGCGCAGCCTTCGTTATTGCGCCATTTTCTGCGGCAGGATATTGCATGTTTTTTCTCGTAACTGGTGGTTGCTGATTAAGCTAAATAGGAGCTTGGGTTATTGTGTCTATCTTCTCAGTTTTTCTTTAACATTAACATTGTTGTTGAAACGATGGTCTAACTCTGCTAGCCGATTTTTTTTGTTTTTACACAGTCATCTCATCCATAAAACGTCCAATGTCATCAAGACAAAAAACACTATAGGTTGTGGTTTCAGTATCTGTCAAGCACTACATCCTGTGGTTAACTTGGGGAGAAGTTGTGGATATCCTGTGGATAACTCGAATTTAATTACTCAGTAAAATTCGTCTTTGCTTGAATCTTGATAGGCTTCTTTTTGTATCTCAAATAAGACCAAAAGTGTACTCTGTATGGGCTGAGCGTTGTTATCGGAGACCATAAAATAAAGGTCTTTTTTGAAATGTGTTAAGCCTTCAAAGTTATCTAATCGCCATGAATCGGCTGTGGATAACTTTGCTATTTTTTTAACCGAACAAATTGTGTTTGGCACACAATTATTAATATTTACCTCACTTAAAGTAATGACTAAAGGATGGAGAAATCCTGCCCATGCCCGTTCAAGTATTAACACATTTTGATTAGGCAAAATACTTAATGCGGTAATTGCACTATTTTTTGCATCGGAGGTAGGAATAATCCATTCCTTACCTGAACGGGAATAAATACGCTGCTGCTGCATATCGTACTGTTTGAGAGGGTATTCAGTCGCAGTTAACAATCCATGACGAGGATGGTGAACAACGCTTTCTAAGGCTTTATTAGAGCTGCGATAATATTTAATTTGACTTAATGGTTTGGGTAAAGAGATTTTTTTTAACCATTCACCTGTGGGAGTGTACTGTGCAATACGCGGCGTTTGCTCGAAAGATACATGTAAGATAGTTTCACCTTTCTCATTATAGCTAAGGTCTAATCCCTCAGCATCGGCATTATCGCTGACTAAAATGTCGCCTTGCTTATTTTTAAGTGGATAAGCTGCAATGACAGAAACATTATGAATCTTTTTATCTTGATAGTTTAATTTAAGGTGAAATAATGCCGCACGGTCACTAATTGCGTACAGTATTTGTTGTTTTTCATCCCAAGCTAAGTCAGAAATTCCGTCAAAGGGCAGGTCTTTGAAACCCTTAAACTGTAATTTTTTACTGCTTAAGATATGGATTGAGTCAATTTTTGACTGATCAGAAAGCAGATAATCCATTACGGTAGGCATCGCTAAACAAGCAGAAACGAATGTAGAAAAAACCAATATCCATAAAATCTTCATTAAATAAAATTCCCCTTTGATAAGCAAAAATATCTACACTTAAGCCATCAATTTGCATCATTATGCTTAGCAATAGATCATTCATTATTGACACTATAAATTACTGAATGATTCATTTTTGCTAAATGATAAACCAAGGAATAAAATTTATGCAAACATCCTATTATTTTCCACTTTTGTGGCTAATTTCTCTAAGCCTATTGACTGCTTGTTCATCCAGTAAAAATCGTACTCATTTTTATTCTTTAAGTAGCGTAGCAGAAGTTGCTGAGTTAAAGCAGGAATCTGCTTATTTATCGACCTTAAGTTTAGGCGTTGGACCTGTTCATATTCCTCGTTTACTGCGCCGTCCTCAATTAGTGCTGAGAAAAGATGCTACCGAAGTCGAGTTAGTCGAAATGCACCAGTGGGGTGGCTCATTACGTGAAGATATTTCCAATACACTAAGCCGAAATTTATCGATTCTTGCCAACTCTAACCACATTGAAACCTATCCTTGGAAACACAATAATCAGCCTGACTTTCATATACGAGTAAAAATTGAACGCTTAGATGGTGATTTAGGTAAAACAGTTACACTCAAAGCGCATTGGAGTTTATTAAAGAGAAATAAGCTGTTAAAGACTGAGTACAGTACGATTAATGTCCGTTCTAAAGGTAATGGTTACAATGCCTATGTGGCGGCACAAAGTGAGGCAATCTACAAATTGTCACAAATTATGTTTACCCATTTACATCATTAGAAAATACCTATCGAAGAGTTATTGTTATACGGCAATAATTCTGCTAGGATTGCCGCCCTTTACTATTGCCAGTCTTTATAAATAGCGCTTGCAATACAGCTTAATAAATTTTACAAGGGTGCTTCAGATGAGAGCCGATATTCATCCCGAATATAGAGACGTTGTTTTTCAGGACATTACGAATGATTATGCTTTCCTGACGCGTTCAACAGTCAGTACAAAAGAAACCATTCAATGGGAAGATGGTAATGAATATCCACTGTATAAAGTGGAAATTTCTAGCCAATCTCACCCTTTCTATACAGGTAAACAGAATCTTAATACGACAGCAGGACGTATTGAGAAGTTCAAGAATCGTTATAAGCGATAATCTGTTTCTTGATGAAAGCAATAAAAAAAGCACTCTCAATGAGTGCTTTTTTATGTTAGCAGGCTATTTTTTATCTGACTATAATAAGGTTTCATATACCTACATCAATGAGCCAGAATTAAGCTATGAAAGATGCATTAAAACAAGAGGCATTACGTTACCATGCCGAACCTAAACCTGGAAAAATCGAAGTCCAGATTACTAAGTCTACCGAAACACAGCATGATCTCGCATTGGCGTATACCCCTGGCGTTGCAGAGCCTGTCAAAGCCATTTACGAAGATGCCGAAAATGCCTATAAATATACAGCCAAGGGAAATCTCGTCGGTGTCATTACTGATGGCACAGCCGTATTAGGTTTAGGCAATGTCGGTGCTTTAGCAGGTAAACCTGTAATGGAAGGCAAAGGGGTACTCTTTAAGCGTTTTGCCGATATTGATGTCTTTGATATTGAAGTGGATACCACCGATATCAATGCTTTCATTGAAACAGTTGCGAATATTGCGCCTACTTTTGGTGGCATTAATCTAGAAGATATCGCCGCCCCACGTTGTTTTGAAATCGAAGAACGTTTACAAGAACGTTTAGATATTCCTGTATTTCATGATGATCAACATGGCACCGCTATTATTATTGCGGCAGCGATGCTCAATGCTTTGAAGCTACAAGGTAAAAACCTTGCTACTACAAAAATTGTTTGTTTAGGCGCAGGGGCAGCAGGCGTTGCTTCAATGAAGTTATTAGTTTCATTAGGAGCTAAGAAAAAAAATCTGTATATGATTGATCGTCAAGGTATTATACATACAGGACGAGTTGATTTAACTCCTCATAAGCAATCTTTTGCGATTGAAACAGATAAACGTAGTCTTGCAGATGCTTGTCAAGATGCCGATATTTTTATTGGTGTTTCAGGACCTAACTTGCTTACGACTGATATGCTGAAATCAATGGCAGCTAAGCCGATTGTCTTTGCCCTTTCCAATCCAGATCCTGAAATTGATCCTGCATTAGCGCATGAAACTCGGGATGATTTAATTATGGCAACGGGACGTAGTGATTATCCTAATCAAGTTAATAATGTTTTAGGCTTTCCCTTTATTTTTCGGGGTGCATTAGATGTACGCGCAAGTACGATTAATACGGCTATGCAAATTGCCTGTGTGAATGCTTTAGCAGATTTAACCCATGAAGTTGTGCCTAAACAAGTCTTAGAAGCCTATGGCGTAGATTCACTGAAATTTGGGGTTGATTATATTATTCCCAAACCGCTTGATCCTCGTTTACGAGAACGGGTATCCAGTGCCGTTGCACAAGCTGCGATTGACTCGGGTGTTGCAAAAAAGCTGGATTAAATCTACCATTCAGCTATTATTCACCTTAGCATGGCGGTTTTATTCGATGAGGTATATTTACTTTTTCGTAATCTACGCTAGAATCCTACCCAATGTTAATTGCTATAATTTTGTGGATCATTATTAAAATATCTATAGAATGTACGCTGATTAACTGAGAAAGGGATCGCAATAGAAATAAAACTTTCCTTTTCATAGATAATCGACAGATTTTCTTAAAAATCTAACCGTTAATGCGGTTTTTTAATCCATACTGATCAATAATAATTTTTAATCAGTGTTTTACTTTTTGTGGAGAACACATCATGACTCAATTACGTTTATCTCTTATCGCCTTAATCGCTGCTTTCGCTTTAACTGCTTGTAATGAAGATACTGCTTCAACTGACGGCGCAACTGATGCAACAGCACCAACGGCTGAAGGTACAGTAGCACCAGAAGCAGCAGCACCTGCAGCGGCACCAGAAGCAACAGCACCTGCTGCAGCTCCAGAAGCAGCAGCACCTGTAGCACAGTAAATTTAGCTTATTGCTAATATTTACTTCTATTGAGCAAGTTTCCTCTATAAATTAGGAGCTTGCTGATAGTTTAAAAAGGCAGAGATGATTCTCTGCCTTTTTTTATGGAAAAAATATTGTTATCACTTTAGTTAAGTTTAGCTTACTGGCTGTTTTTCAGCATTTGATTCACTTGTGTCAGTAAATTTTGTAATTTCGCTTCATTAGCAATTCCTACTGTAGAATTTCGGGTTGCTTGCAATAGTAATGTTTGCGCCTGTTTATATTCTGCTAAGCGAATATAACGTTCTGCGGCTATTAATAAGGCATCACTAATTTGCCCCTCTGCATTGGCAACAGCTTGTCTCACTTCTAAGAATTCCAAACTACTTTGTTCAGAAATATAAGATTTTTGTACGAGCTGCCAAGCTATTTTAGTTTTACCCTTAGCTAAATAAGCTTGCAATAAAGGTACAAGTAGAGCCTCTTGATCAGGGTAATTTATTATTAACGGCTTCAATAAAGTGATTGTTTGAGCATATTTACCCAAACCATTTAATGCATGGGCTTTGAGAATTTTATCCGCTTGATTACTTCCTAATGCCTGTTGTAGTGCTAAAGTAAACTGCCCAGCTTTTATATTCTTCCAACCGCTAAGATAATGCTGCAAAGTGATTTTATTAAGCCCACGCGCTTTTAAACGCGTTCGAGACAGTGCCTGTAATTTTGCTTTGGCATAAGCATAATCCTTATCATCTTTATGTGGACGTGAACCATATTTTTTAGAACGGTTTCGTGTATCACTGAGTCGGTCAATTGAAAGCGGATGTGAACGTAGATATTCGGTAATATCTTGATAAGCGGCTTCTGATGGCTCAAGCTTACTTAAAAAAGTTGGCATGCCTTCTGGATCAAAACCCCCTGAAGCTAAAATACGCATACCAACTCGATCTGCCTCAGATTCTGCCTGTCGGCTAAAATTAAGCTGTTTTTGCATCTGTGAAGCTAAGGTTGCGGTAATAACCGCTTGTCCCAATGCGGGGTCTTGACTGGCAGCAATCGCCGCAGCAACAACACCTAGACCTGTTTTCCAAACATTGTCTTTATTTTTAGCAAACATACGGGCAATGTGACGTTGTGAGACATGGGCTATTTCATGTGAGAGTACTGCTGCTAGTTCACTTTCAGACTCCGTATTCAGAATTAGCCCTGTATGTACAGCAATAACGCCGCCAGGCATCGCAAACGCATTCACCGTCGGCTTATCAATAATTAAGAAATAAAACGAGCCTCGTGTTCCTGAAGCGTGACTCACAAGACGGTTACCTAAAGCGCGAATCCAGCTACTGAGTTCAGGATCTTCAATCACGGCTTGTGAGCCACGTAGTTGCCGATATAACTGCTTACCTAGATCCTGCTCTTCGGTATAACTCAGCACGCTAGATGATGGATCTCCCATTTCGGGAATATTCATATCAGGCAAGCTTAAATCTAAACCTGCCCATGCAGAATGTGAGATAAAACTAATAATTAATCCCAATACAATATTTTTCATAATGACTATTTAAGCGATGGAAGATCTTTAGAGTTTAGATGGAAAGCGTAAGCAAAACTTCATAAAACTTGACTTTTATCATTTATTATCAGAATATTATAATTTACTTATTTTGATAAAATCAGGCTATAAACAATGTATGGAGTTAAAGAAGTTGATGCGATGGGCTTATCTGCATTAATCGATTCCGATGAAGATGTTCACTTAATTGATGTACGTTCAGCGAAAGAATATAACCAAGGTATTATTAAGGATGGTGTATTTATGCCATTACACACATTACCTTTACGTTTGAGTGATTTACCTGAAGATAAAACCCTCGTTTTTTATTGTCGAAGTGGAGCTCGCTCTGCACAAGCTTGTATGTTCCTCAAGCAACAAACCGATAGGGAAGCGATCAACTTAAGGGGAGGAATTATTAGCTGGTATCAATCAGGTTTAGAAATAACTCAGCCTGAAACACATGTCTAATCATTCTTGTAAATTATCTATACATCCTGATTCAAGTCTATTAGAAGATTATTATTTAATATTCTGATAATATTAGGATAGTATTATATAGCCTTGATAAATGTTGATTATCAACGGTATTAAATTAAGATGTCATGCGGTTCTAAACTCATCATGAGAACCTATCTAACACATAAACTGAGGAATAAATTATGACAAAGAAACTTGCGATTATTGCAACAAAGGGAACATTGGATTGGGCTTATCCTCCTTATATTTTAGCATCGACTGCGGCAGCACTAGGCTATGATGTTGAAATTTTCTTCACATTTTATGGTCTAAAATTAGTTGAGAAAAAACTAAATTTACAAATTAGTTCATTAGGTAATCCTGGTATGCCAATGCCAATGCCTGTGCCTGTATTATTGCAAGCACTCCCTGGTATGCAAGCAATGATGACCACAATGATGAAGAAGAAAATGGCGAGTAAAGGAGTCGCACCATTGGAAGAATTACGTGATTTATGCGTTGAAGCGGAAGTAAGAATGATTGCGTGTCAAATGACGGTTGAATTGTTTGAGTTTGAACACTCTGACTTTATTGATGGGCTGGAATTTGCAGGTGCAGCCATGTTCTTCGAGTTTGCAGGTGAAGCCAATATTTCTTTGTATATCTAAAAATATACAGCATATTGCTGCAATAAAGATAGACAGCCCCTCAGTTTAAGGCGGTTGGTTCTACAATAAAAAAGCCGAGTATTAAGCTCGGCTTTTTTATTGTAGCCCTCTTGGAAGATTGACAGATTGATTAGTCTCACTACAATGATAAAATAATCATCTATCCCTTCAGGAGTTCACTTTAATGAAAAAGATAAGTACAAGTATTGTCTCTTTCCTTTTTATTAGCACCGCTGCATTGTCATGGGCAGAAACTAGCCTTCCAGTCGCCGAGATTGCTAAGCCTATCGTCACCCCCGCTAATACGATTGATATGGCAAAAGCGACAACCCCAATAGAAAAACCGACTACTGTAGTCACTAAAGCACATGCCCAAAGCAGCCATTCATGGTCTTATACAGGTCAAACAGGACCAGCGCATTGGGGTGATTTATCTGAAAAATATTCTACTTGCCAATCAGGTAAAAATCAGTCACCGATTAATATTGATAGTGATGCGATTGAGGCTGATTTGCCTGCTGTTAAGTTCAAATATAATATGTTAACGCCTAAAAATATTGTTAATACAGGACATTCTATTCAAGTGAATATGTGGTCAGGGGGCAGTATTAATGTAGATAATCAGAACTTTGATTTAAAACAATTTCATTTTCATACACCCAGCGAAAATACCATTAATGGTAAACATGCACCTTTAGAAGCGCATTTTGTCCATTTAAATAAAGCGGGTGATATTGCTGTTGTTGCCATGTTATTTGAACCAGGTGCAAGTGATCGAACCTTAGCCGCACTGGTTAAATCAATGCCAAATAATAAAGGTGAGACAAATAAGCTGGATTCAAAAGTACTCAAGCATATGGAAGGTGAATTTAAGTCAAGTGAATATTTCCGCTTTAATGGTTCGTTAACTACACCTCCTTGTACTGAAGGTGTACGTTGGATTGTTATGCGTAAACCGATGGGAATTTCAGATAGTCAATTATTGGCTTTCCAAAAAGCCCTTAAGCAGCCTAATAGTCGTCCAGTACAGCCACTTAATGCCCGTATTGTGTCAAAATAGTCTGACTATTTATTCAATGACGAGGGAGAAAAGCAATGGCAATAAAGAAAATGGGTGGATATTCTCCCTTTTCTTGGCAATTTCTTCACCCCCGTTATTGGCTCACATGGCTAAGCTTATTTATCTTATTTTGTTTAGCATGGTTACCCTTTCCAATACGGCATTTTTTAGGTAGACAGTTAGGCTCGTTTATTTACCGTAATAATAAAAAACGTCGCCAGATTGTTAACACTAATATTCAATTATGTTTTCCTCAACTCAGTAAAACGGTACAAATTGCCCGAGCGAAAGCTAGTTTACAATGGTATGGCTGTGCATTATTGGATTATAGCTTTTTCTTTTTTTCCAGCAAAAAACGCTTATATCGACATATGCAAATTGAGGGAAAGCAGCATATTGATCAAGCATTAGCACAAGGGCATACTGTTATGATTTTACTTGCACATAGTGCAATGTTAGAGTTTGCTCCTGTTATGTTAAGCCAATATTTTGATACTTATGGCTCTTATAAACCCTTATCAAACCCGCTCATGGATTGGATGATTGCCCGTAATCGCTGTAAACACGTTAAATTTGTGATTCCACGTGAGGCAGGTATGGTGCGCTTAGTCCGTGAACTCAAACAACAACAGTTATTGATTTTTTTAGCCGATGAAGATCATGGCGCACAACATTCAGAATTTGCTAATTTTTTTAATATCCCTAAAGCCACTTTAAATACCCCTGCGCGTATTGCTCGTTTAGCCAAAGCTAAAAGTTTTCCAACCATGGCTTTTTACGATAAAGCATTGAAAAAATACCGCATTATTATTGCTGCACCCTTATCTAATTATCCGACTAAAGATGCTCAGCGTAATGCTGAAATCATAAATAAGAGTTTTGAAGATTTAATTCGTCATGACCCGAGTCAATATATGTGGTTACTGAAATTATTTAAGACTCAGCATGACCCATTAAAACGGTACTATTAATTTGATAGGCTAAACTACAATTTGATATCCTATTAGAAGTAAAGGTATTTTAAGCCAATTAAAAATAGGATCATACTAAGAAAATATTTGAGATAGGTTTCATTGAAATAACGGCTAATCTTAGGACCAATAAAAGAACCAATAACAGTGCCAATTAATAGATAAATTATTACTGCAATATCAATACTTGCGCCTAGATATAGGTAGTTCGCAACCGATGAAGTTGAGCTAACAATAATAGCCATCGCTGAGGTTGCTGCAATGACAAACATCGGTAGACGCATAATCGTTGCCATAAAAGGAACTAATAAGAAACCACCACCTACGCCCAAACTAGAAGAGATTAAAGCAATGATAAAGCCCGCAAATACAGCTAACCAAGGTGCAAATTGAAAATATTGATTTCCAAATTTAAAGCGAATTAGTGACCATGACATGGAGTGATTTTGTACGCCGACGCTATATTCATCCACATTCTTTGCAACGGCATTCTTATAAAAACGCGTAGCGCGCTCTTGGATATTATGTCGTTTTTTAGATTGGATTCTATTTTTTATAACACTCCAAAGCATATAAAAAGCAATATAAAGGGTAAATAGTCCAAATAGAAATTTAAAATCATTCAGATCAGAAAGATAATAAGTAGAGAAAGTACTTCCAATAATTGCGCCAATAATTCCTCCAACACCTAATAATATTCCAAGGATGAACACTATTCTGGCTTGTTGATAGTAACTGGGGATAGAAATGAGAGGAGAGGCGATCGTTAAAATTTGTGCCATTGGTTTAACCATATTGGGATCGGTAATGCCAATAATTGAAATTAAAACGACAGTTGATAGGATTCCTCCTGCCGCACCAACAACAGAATAAACTAAACCGATTACTAAACCAAACATGGCTAGTAAGGCATAAAAAGAGCCTGTTGCTTCGACTAACATAATATCCTTATTATTTTTATATTCTAAATAAATAATAATGGAATAGTTTCAAGTTAGAAATAGCTAAACATTCAAATTAATAGGCTAAGTGGTAATTTTTTTATTACTAACGTTAATAATGAATAGAAAGCAAGCAGTTTAAATAGCTTGTTTTTTAACGAATAATGCCTCGTTGACTTTCTTTGCAAAATTCGATTAGCAATTGAATATCAGTGTTTTTGGAAAAATTATACTCTAAACAGCTAATGGCTTCTTTATAACCGAGTTTTGCACGGTATAAAGTACGGTAAGCCTGTTTAATGGAGTGAATACGTTCAGTACTAAAGCCGTGTCGTTTTAGCCCTTCGCGGTTAATACCTCTAGGAATACCAGGTTCACCATAGACCATTACATAAGGTGGAATATCACGACCCACGGCTGTTCCCATCCCTGTAAAGGCATATTTTCCAATGCGGCAAAACTGATGAATAAGCGAAAATCCACCTAAAATCACATAGTCATCAATAACCACATGTCCTGCTAAGGTTGTGCCATTCGCAAAAATAGTATTATTTCCCACGATACAATCATGGGCAAGATGCACATACGCCATAATCCAGTTGTCATTACCCAGTACTGTTTTGCCAATATCTTGTACAGTGCCACGATTAAAGGTGCAATATTCACGAATAATATTACGATCACCAATAATCAATTCGGTGGCTTCACCTTGATATTTTTTATCTTGAGGCATTTCACCTAAAGAGTTGAATTGAAAAATGCGATTATCTTTGCCGATCTGAGTAGGGCCTTGAATGACCACATGAGGACCTATCCATGTGCCAGAATCAATTTTTACTTTAGCACCAATAATACTATAAGCACCAATTTCAACATTATCAGCCAATTCTGCTGAGTGATGAATAATCGCAGTAGAATGAATCAAGTGTTAGTCTTCTTTTTTGGCAACACAGGTTAATTCCGCGGAGGTCACTAATTGACCATCAACGCTGGCTTTAGCGTCAAAAACCCACATCATACCGCGACGTTTTTTAATCGAAGCTTCCAAGATTAATTGATCACCTGGTACAACCTGACGCTTAAAACGTACTTTATTAATCGATACCAGCATGTATAAGGTGTCATCTTGTGGCTCTTTACCCATGGTTCGAAAACCGAGTAAACCTGTTGCTTGCGCCAAGGCTTCAATAATTAATACCCCTGGCATAATCGGCTGATCAGGAAAATGTCCATTAAAAAAGGGTTCATTCACTGTAAGGTTTTTATAAGCAAGAATTGACTTGCCTGTTTCAAGTTTGGTTACACGATCTACTAATAAGAAAGGGTAACGATGGGGTAAAAAATTGCGGATTTCAGTAACATCCATTATTGTGCTCACGTTTTTGCACCTTTTATTAAATATTTTTCTAGTTTTATGACTTTTTTATATAAGTCATCCAGCTTTTTAAAACGAGCAACATTTCTGCGCCATTTTTTATTCTCATCAACCACTAAACCTGATGAATAGACACCTGCTTTATTGAGACTGTGACTGACTAATGTTGTGCCTGTTATAATAACATCATCGGTAATTGTAAGATGTCCTGCAATTGCAACAGCGCCTGCAATACGGCAGCGTTTACCAATGGTGACACTGCCTGCAATCGCAGTTCGAGCTGCAATTGCGGTATGTTCTCCAATCTTAACGTTATGAGCAATTTGAATAAGGTTATCCAATTTTACGCCATTAGCAATATACGTTACCCCCAGTGCTGCACAATCGATACAAGTATTTGCACCCACTTCCACTTGGTCACCTAAAATCACTTGTCCAATTTGCGGTATTTTATACCATTCACCTGTTTTATGAGGTGCGAAACCAAAACCATCAGCTCCCAACACTGCACCCGAATGAATTAAACATTCTTGTCCAATCTTTGTATTTTGATATAGGCTAACCTGAGCTTTTAACTCACTACCCATGCCGATCGTACAAGCTTCACCTAAATAACAGTTAGCGCCAATGACGGATTTGGCTTGAATTTCACAATGCGCTTCTATCACAACATTAGCACCAATATAAACTGTATCAGCAATATTGGCACTCGGGTGAATAATTGCACTGGGATGAATTTGATAAGCAATGGGTTTAGGGGGAAATAAAGCGGCGGTTATTTGAGCATAACTTAGATAGGGATTATCACTTAACAGTTTATTACCTGAAAATTGTGTTGCTATCTGTGGCGATAAAATAATCGCACTGGCCTGAGTATTTTTTAAATGTATTTGGTAGCGTGTTTCACTCACAAAACTGATTGCACCTTGCTGTGCTTCAGCAATAGGGGCAATGGTGATAATTTCACAGTCAGGATCACCCTGTAGCTGTGCATTACTTATTTTTGCTAAGGTAGATAGTGTTAACATCGCTTTAGGATTCCGTCTTAATTGAAGTGGATAGAGACGGATTTTGTTCTTGCTGATAATGTTTTTCTAAATACTGAATCACATCAGCGGTAATATCAACGGTTGTATCAGCAGAGATATAGTTTTCAATCACAATATCAATATCATACTGTTTTCGTACAGCTGTAATTGCGTCTAAGACTTCTTGACGGACTCGAATCAATGCTTCTTGACGTTCGCTATTGAGTTGATCCCGAAAGAGTTCATAATCACGCGTATATTGACGTTTACGGGTTCGAAACTCACGACTATTTTTAATTCGATCTGCATTCGATAATTTATCAGCACGACGATCCAGTTGTGCTTCTAATTTTTTTAGGTCTTCATGCTCTCGCTTTAATATTTGCTCTCGTTCTAAATAGCGTTTTTTTATACTTTTGGCTAATGCCTTTGCTCGGGGTGATTGATCCAATAATACGGATACTTTTACCACAGCAAGGCGAGTCGCAACTTTAAAGGATTTTTTACCATCCTTCAAACTTGCTGCTTGAGATAAAGTATCAATAATGGATACCTCACTACTTGTACCTTCCGCCTCTTCTGCATTAACGGAATTTGACAAACCTAAGCCAAAAAATAAAAAGTAAATAGCTAACATAATAATTAGAATGCTGCACCTAGGCTAAATTGGAATTTTTGCTCTTCATCCCCATCTTTAGCATTCAACGGTTTTGCATAACTAACTGAAAATGGACCGACAGGTGATAGCCAAACCATACCAATACCAGCTGAATAACGTAAATCACTGGAGTCAAAGTCGCCTGTTTTCTCGAATACATTACCTGCATCTACGAAGGCACTCATACGAATGGATTTATTATCAACCATAAAGGGAGCAGGAAAGAGCAGTTCAGCACTGGCTGAAGTGGATAAGTCGCCTCCTTTTGGCTTATCGTTAGAATCTCTAGGACCTAAACTATTTTGTTTGAACCCCCGGACTGAGCGTAAACCACCACCATAGAACTTTTGATAGAAGGGTAAACCATCTGAATCACCCGAACCTTTACCCACAGCTACTTTTGCTTTAGCCGCAAAGATAAAATGATCTAGGAAACCTTGATAAAATGCACCGTTATAGCGAATTTTATTGTATTCAAGGTCACTGCCCGGTAATGCCATTTCTAATGATAAGCTTTGTTTTAAACCTTTAGTTGGAAAGATAGTACGATCACGAGTATCTCGGGTGTAAGCGACTGTACCTAATAACTGATCGTAAGTATTTCCATTCTTAGCAAGAAAATCACGAACATGTTGCGGGGTCTCGGAGGTTGTTTCAATTTCACGGTGTTCGCCCCCAATACTGAAACGGAAGGAATCGGTTTCATTGAGGGGAATAGTGTAATGAACATCACCGCCATAGCGATTAGAAATATAGTCAGAAACTAGGCCTTCTTCACCATCAAATTCATTTAAATAAGCGGTAAAGCCTCGACTGATCCCATCAACAGTGTAATAAGGATTGGTATAAGTAACATTGTAATTCTTAACTGATTTACTATTCTCGATACCAAGGAACAAACGCTTACCTGTTCCCATAAAGTTTTCTTGTTTTAAGCTAGCATTGAATAAAAAACCTTGGTTCTGCGAAAAACCTGCACCAATCGAAAATTGATTCGATAAGCGTTCCTTAACCGTGACTTCTAAATCAACTTGATCTCGACTACCCGCAACAGGGGTTTTAGCAATTCGGACACTTTCCACATAAGGCAAACGTTGAATCCGTACTTTAGAACGTTCAATCGCTTCTTTAGAGTACCATGAACTTTCTAATTGACGCATTTCACGACGATAAACATCATCACGGGTACGGTAGTTACCTTTAATATTAATACGACGCACATAAGCACGACTACCTGATAAGACAATCAGTTTTAAAGCCACTGTTTTAGTGAGTTCATCGACACGTTTATCAACTTGAACTTTGGCAAAAGCATAACCTTTTTTACCCAGTTGCTTGCCTAAATTCTTACGTGTTTCTTCTAATAATTTCTGTGAATAGCTTTGCCCTTTAGCAATTTTAAGCATTGAATTTAGCTGGGCTTTAGGAATATTGGTATCACCCACCACATCGACAGAAGAGATACGATATTTATCTCCTTCATGGATATTCAAGGTGATATAAGTCGATTTTTTATCAGGGGTTAAAGAAACTTGAGTCGACAGTACTTCAAAATTTAGATAGCCACGATCTTGGTAAAAAGAAATCAGCTTATCTAAATCACCCACCAATTTTTGTTTGGCATAACGATCTCGTTTACTGAATACTGCCCATGATTTTTTTTCACCTGAGTCTAATAGTTTTAGTAATTGTTTTTCTTTAAAAGCTTTATTGCCAATAATTTTAACGCGTTGAATACGAGAGGTTTTGCCTTCATACACTTTAATATTCACAGCGCGACGATTACGCGGTAAAACATCTAATGTAGTTTCAATTTCCACCCCATATTTGCCTTGGGCTAAATATTGTTCTTTTAATTCACGCTGGATACGCAGCACAGCCGATTTATCTAAGCTGCGTCCTTTGGCAATATCAGCTTTACGTAATACTTCGATCAACTCTTTAGTTTTAAAGGCTTTGTTACCACTGAAATTGATTTCACCAATGGCAGGGCGTTCTTGCACATTAACCACGAGAATATTACCACGCCGTGAGATAACGACATCTTCAAATAAGCCTGTTTGATACAAAGAACGAATCACATCGGATGAATTAGCATCATCAAAAGCCTCGCCCACATTGGCTGGAATATAGTTAAGTACGGTACCTGCTGTCACACGTTCTAGACCATTGACTTCAATATCTTGTACAACAAAATTAGCCGACCACAACAATTGTGATGCAGTCAATAAACTAGTGGCTAATAAGCCTTTTACCAATGGCGTATTCATTATTTTATTTTCCATATTAATTGATTAAACGCACAATATCATTGTACAAGGCGAGTAGCATCATCGTGCCAACCAAAGCAATACCGACTCGAAAGCCGATTTCCTGTACCGACTCAGGCACAGGTTTTCCACTTAATAGCTCTATAATGTAGTACAAGAGGTGTCCACCATCCAGCATTGGAATAGGTAATAAATTTAATACACCTAAACTCACACTAATAATAGCTAAAAAACTCAGATAAACACTGAGCCCTAATAAAGCGGTTTTGCCTGCAAATTCTGCAATCGTGACAGGACCACTAATATTTTTTAGCGAGGCTTCCCCGATGATCAAACGCCCCATCATTTTTAAAGTGAGTACAGACATTTGCCATGTTTTTTCGATACCTAAGACAAAAGAATCGAGTGGATTATGTTGATAGAGAAAATAAGCTTTATCTAACTTAGCTGTTTCACTCGCACTTAAGTCATTTGCCAATTGTGCTTTCAGTCCTGCACCTAAACTGCCGATGACTTTTCCTTGAAGTACCTTTTCTAATAAATGTACTTTTAAGCTGACTTCTTTTTTCTGTCTTTTAACGATAAGGTTGATACTTGTATTGGCATGTTGTTGAATATATTCGATAAACTTTCGAGAGTAATGAATTTCCTGATTATCGACTCGCAATAGTACATCATTTTTTTGCAAACCCGCCGCGGATGCAGCAGAATTGGGTAAAACTTCATTAATAGAAATACTTTGTCTAGGTCGCCATGCAAAGATCCCTACTTTTTCTAAAAAGTCTGACGATGTTTTTAAAAGTGCTAGCGATGAAAGGTCTAATGCATAATCCTGCACGCCTTGTTGCTCAGATTCAATCTTTAAAACCACTTTTTGACTGTTTTTTAAATAAGCATCTAAAAAATCCATACGGGTTTCATCCCAAGATACAACAGGCTCATCATTAATTGCAATTACTTTTCCATCACTTGGAATGCTTGCAATGGCGGCGGGTGAATTAGGACTAATCTCACCAATCAGCGGTTGCATCGCATTGGTACCTAATACAAATACGATGCTGTATAACACAATGGCCAATAAAAAATTAGCTAAGGGTCCCGCAACAACAATTGCGATACGTTTCCATACAGATTTTTGATTAAAAGCCCGATGTTTTTCATATTCTTCTACTTGCCCTTCCCGCTCATCCAGCATTTTTACATAGCCACCTAAGGGAATTGCAGCAATAACATATTCAGTTTTATCGGCTCCCGCGACTTTAGACCATAAAGGTTTACCAAAACCAATAGAAAATCGCAGTACCTTAACGCCCATTTTTCGAGCAACCCAGTAATGTCCAAATTCATGAATCGTCACTAAAATGGCAATAGCGAGGATAAAGGCAGGGATACTCACCAAAATATTCATAATTAATGCCTAATGATGTGTGTTTGAAGCAGGGTATTGATAATCATGCAGGTAACGCTGTGCTTGCTCTCGGCTAGCTTGATCTTGTTGTAGAATTGTTTCTACCGTATTAGCACTACCTGAAGGGGCATCGTTTAATACCGCCTCTATTAAACGGGGAATATCGGTAAAACCGATTTGTTTGCTTAAAAAGGCTTCAACAGCAATTTCATTAGATGCATTCAGTGCAATCGTGGCGTAACCCCCTTGGCGATGAGCATCATAAGCTAACTGCAAACAAGGGTAATGACTAAAATCAGGGGGACTAAAATCTAATTGAGCCACAGAAAATATATCCAAATCAGCGACCCCTGATTCCATTCTTTCAGGCCATGCGAGTGCATAAGCAATCGGTGTACGCATATCAGGATTTCCTAATTGTGCTAATACTGAGCCATCATTATAGGCGACCATTGAATGAATGGTACTTTGTGGATGAATGACCACTTGAATATTATCGACATTTAAATCAAATAACCAACATGCCTCAATGACTTCTAAACCTTTATTCATCATCGTGGCAGAGTCTACAGAAATTTTCTTACCCATTTCCCAATTTGGATGAGCAATCGCCTGTTCAGGCGTTACGCTGTGCAATTGTTCCCTTTTCCATGTCCGAAAAGGACCGCCTGAAGCAGTGAGTAAAATTTTACGAACGGCCATCTTTGCTGTTTTATCGTGATTACGCTGATCAGGTAAACATTGAAAAATTGCATTATGTTCACTGTCAATAGGCAGTAATTCTGCTTGATGTTGATGAATGGTATCCATAAATAACTGCCCAGACATCACCAACGATTCTTTATTCGCTAGCATGACTCGTTTGCCTGCTCTCGCGGCAGCTAAATTAGGTAATAAACCTGCTGCTCCAACAATTGCCGCCATGACATAATCAACTTCATCTAAGCTTGCAATAGTTTCTAGTCCTTCTGTGCCACTTAACACCGTTAGATCTAAACACGCAGTTTGGCATTTAAGCTGTAATTGTTCAGCGGCATGACTATCTGCCATGACCGCATAGTTAGGTTGATGTTTAATACAGAGTTGAAACAGCTTTTCGACTTGTATATTGGCACTCAATGCCACCACATTAAAATGCTGAGGATGACGTGCAATCACATCTAAGGTATTAATACCAATCGTACCTGTCGCACCTAAAATACTTATATTTTTCATAGTTGCTCTACTGGATTTTCACAATTTCAATAGGTTACTGAGGACAATTCACGAATACCACCGAGGACGATTCCCATAGTAAAAAAGGGTGCAGCAGCCAGTAGGCTATCAATACGATCTAAAATACCACCATGTCCAGGTAAAATGGTACCGCTATCTTTTTGACAGGCTTCACGTTTTAATAAACTTTCAAATAGGTCACCGCCAATCGACAAAATTGCGGTAACAATGGAAAGCAGCATAAAGAACGGCCAATTCAATTGACCTAAGTCAAAGTAAATGGCGGCCAATAAAGACCAAATACTAGCACCGATAATTGCCCCTAACATGCCTTCTAAGGTTTTGCCTGGACTGAGTTGTGGTGCTAATTTATTTTTTCCAAATCGTTTGCCCATAAAATAAGCTGAGCTATCCGCAACAGCAATTAATAAAATTAAATACAACAACATATCTGCATTATGGACTTGCAATATAAGGATAGAAGCCCACGCAGTTAACAATACAGGGAAAGCCATACTGGGTAGTAGCCATTTTGTATTTTGATACAGTAAGCTATCTTGGTGATAGGTCATCAATAGATATAAGATAGCCACCCACACGACCAAGCCGACGATAACCAATGTTTGCCAAAAGGCGTATAGCGATAAATAAATCGCTAAAGCAAATAGTAATAACGAGACAATAAATAATATTTGTTGAATAACATCATTTAAGCCAGCTAATTTTGCCCATTCCCAACCACCAATACCAAGAACAACGGCAGCTGCGACAAATGCAAAGACGATATTCGGTAATAATAGAATACTAATCATTACTAAAAGGACTAATACAGCCCCTGTTATTACACGTTGTTTAAGCACTTAATTCTCTCCCATGACCACCTGATCACCCGTTTTACCAAAGCGACGTTGCCGACCTGAGTAATCTTCAATTGCTTGCATTAATTTGCTTTCATCAAAATCAGGCCAGAGTGATTCTGAGAAATATAATTCGGAGTAAGCAATTTGCCACAATAAAAAGTTGCTTACTCGTGTTTCTCCTCCCGTGCGAATAAATAAATCTAAGGGAGGTACATCTGCTGTGGATAAAAACGGTTGTAGTGTCGTTTCACTAATATCATTAACTTGTAATTGACCTATTTCTACCTGTTGTATCATTTTTTGCATGGCTTGCACAATATCCCAGCGACCCCCATAATTTGCTGCAATTAATAGGGTCATTCCTGTACATGTCTGCGTCAATTGTTCTACATCCGCAATGACACTTTGTAATTTATTTGAAAAACGAGAACGATCACCAATAAAGCGCAATTGCACATTATGGCGAAACAGAGCTTTTGCTTCTCGCTCCAATGCTGTGACGAACAACGCCATCAAACCATTCACTTCTTCAATAGGGCGTTTCCAATTTTCACTACTAAACGCAAATAAAGTTAAACACTCCACTCCAATATCATCGCAACGTCGAATAATTTTTCGTACCGTTTCTACGCCTTTTTTATGTCCAATTAATCGTGGCATAAAGCGTTTTTTCGCCCAACGACCATTTCCATCCATGACGATAGCAATATGTCGGGGAACATGTTGTTGTTGTGACATTGTTTGCTCCCTCCAATTTTTCCTTAATTAATCTTTTTAAACCTGCATTAAATCAACTTCTTTCTCAGCAAGTACTTTATCGATATTTTTAACCGAGGTATTGGTTAAAACTTGTACCTGATCTTGAGCGCGATGACTATCATCTTCTGAAATTTCACTTTCTTTTTCTAATTCTTTAAAATCACTATTGGCATCACGACGAATATTACGCACAGCAACTTTGGCTTTTTCTCCTTCTTGACGGACGACTTTCACTAAATCACGGCGACGTTCTTCCGTCAGTGGCGGTATCGGAATACGAATCACTGTCCCTGCTGTGAGCGGATTTAAGCCTAAATCAGAATTCATAATGGCTTTTTCAACCGCTTTGACCATGTCCTTTTCCCATAGTGTAATGCTGAGGGTGCGTGCATCTTCAACGGAGACATTAGCAACTTGATTTAAAGGGGTCAATGCACCGTAATATTCTACGGTAATATGGGCTAATAAACTTGGATGAGCTCGCCCTGTTCTAACTTTTGTTAATGATGCATGCAGTGATTCAACACTTTTTTCCATCCTTGAATCGGCATCTTCTAAAATTTCATCAATCATGTTTTTACCTTCAATGAGCTAATGAGTTAACTCACCATTGTTCCTATTTTTTTACCAGTTAATACAGCCGTTAATGCACCTTCATCAAACATATTAAACACACATAAAGGCATATTATTATCGTGACACATTACCATCGCCGTCAAATCCATTACGCCTAATCGCTGATCAATCGCGTCATCATAGTGTAGTTGATCATAACGAATTGCATCAGAGTTTTTCATTGGATCAGCATTATAAATGCCATCAACCTTGGTGGCTTTCAATAATAAATTCGCTTGTAATTCAATAGCACGTAAGCTAGCTGCAGTGTCTGTAGTAAAATAAGGGTTACCTGAACCTGCGGCACAAATCACAATACGCCCTTGTTTAAGCTTCTCTCTCGCATTTAAGGCAGAATATTTTTCACCAACTTGTTCGATGGCTAACGCTGATAATACATCACAGGCTACTCCTCGCTTTTGGATAACATCCTGCATCGCTAAGGCATTCATCACGGTTGCTAACATGCCCATTTGATCACCGCGTACACGGTCAAAGCCTGCTTCTTCTAAACCTTTGCCACGAAAGACGTTACCACCACCAATCACTAAAGCGATTTCAATTCCTGATTTTTGTACAGCAATAATTTCTTCAGCCACTTGAGTTAACACTTTAGGATCATAGCCAAACTCATACTGACCCATCAGTGCCTCACCACTGAGCTTTAATAAAATTCTTTTGTATTTTAACATCATCGCTTCCCTTTGTGATTTAAGCAGGCTGAATAGTAAATATCTCTACGCAAATAAACAAGTAATTCTGTATTAATGTAATGCTTGAATAATTGAAAAGAAGGGAAGTATGTTATGAATAGACAGAAAAGGGGTAGAAATAAGCATTAACAGAACAGGTCTTTATGATAAAGACCTGAACCTTATTTAAGCTAAAGTAGTTTAGCTTTTGATTTGTGCCATCACTTCACTAGCAAAATCTTCTTGCTTTTTCTCAATACCTGCACCCACTTCCGTGCGTGTAAAGCTTACCAATTCAGCACCTGCTGATTTTAGTAATTGACCCACTGTTTGATCACTATCTTTAACAAAAGGCTGACCGACTAAGGTAACGTCTGCAAGATATTTACGTAAACGACCTTGAATCATTTTTTCGATAATATTTTCAGGCTTGCCACTATCACGCGCTTGAACCATTAAAATCTCTTTTTCTTTAGCTAAGGTTTCCGCAGGAACATCGGCTTCAGTCGCACAAAGTGGGTTGGTTGCAGCGATATGCATCGCAATATCTTTACCTAAGGTAATATCACCACCTTTAAGCGCAACAACAACTGCAATCTTTACACCGTGCATATAAGAAGCCATTGGCTCATCAGCACTGACTAATTGAAAACGGCGTACTTGCATATTTTCACCAATTTTGGCGATTAAATTAGTACGCGTTTCTTCAATACTGATACCACTGCCCAAAGTACAAGCAGATAATGCAGCAACATCACTTGGCTGATTATTTAATGCAGCTTGAGCAACGGCTTCAGCGAAAGCAACAAAGTTCTTATCTTTAGCGGCAAAATCAGTTTCACAGTTAATTTCAACAATTGCCGCACTTTTTGCATCATCAGACATGGCGATAACCACTTTGCCTTCAGCCGCAATACGTCCTGATTTTTTGTCTGCTTTTGCTGCACCTGATTTACGCATATTCTCAATCGCAAGATCGATATCACCATCAGAGACTACCAGTGCTTTTTTACAATCCATCATGCCCGCACCAGTGCGTTCACGAAGTTCCTTTATCATTGCAGTAGTAATTGCCATTACGTACTACTCCTTTTAAATTTATTTAAATGTTATATCTCAACAGACTGTGATTAAGAAAATTTATTTTGTTTCTTAAACACAGGCTATTTAGATATTATATTGCCTAAAAAATTCTAATATAGCTGATATAGCTGATATAAAATTCCTACGTTGGTTTATGCTTCTGCAACCACTTCCGTTTCAGCAACTTCTACTTCTTCAACTTCTTCTACACCCGCCTCAGCGATGGTTTCTAAATCGGCTACGGCTTGTGCTGCACCTGCTGCTGCTGCAAACTGTGCCTCACTGATCGCATCAGCCATTGCTGCGGTATAAAGCTGGATAGAACGAATCGCATCATCATTACCTGGAATAACGTAATCAACGCCATCTTGAGCATTATTGGTATCAACAACACCGACAACAGGAATACCTAATTTATTGGCTTCTTTAACAGCAATTGCTTCATAGCCCACATCAACAATAAATAATACTGCTGGGATACCGCGCATATCTTTGATACCGCCTAAACTCTTTTCAAGTTTAATCCGCTCACGATCCATCATGAGCGCTTCTTTCTTGCTAA
Source organism: Thiotrichaceae bacterium (assembly GCA_015486375.1). Taxonomy (GTDB): domain Bacteria; phylum Pseudomonadota; class Gammaproteobacteria; order Thiotrichales; family Thiotrichaceae; genus S015-18. The sequence goes on along the minus strand of WFRR01000098.1, from coordinate 18,093 downwards.
AGCGTTCAATTGAACCATCATCAATCATTTTTTCTAACTCTTTTAAACGAATAATTGATTTTTTAATCGTTTTAAAGTTAGTCAACATACCACCTAACCAGCGGTGATCAACATACGGCATTTTACAACTTTGAGCCGCTTCACGCACTGCATCACCTGCTGAACGTTTTGTGCCAACAAATAAGACTTTACCGCCTTTTGCAGCAACTTTGCCAATATAGTTCATCGCATCATTGAACATCGGTAAAGATTTTTCTAAGTTGATGATATGGATCTTATTTCTTTCACCAAAAATGTACGGTGCCATTTTTGGATTCCAGTAACGAGTTTGGTGTCCAAAATGAACACCCGCTTCTAACATTTGGCGCATAGTAACGATAGGCATAATATTTCCTCTTGGGTTTAGCCTCCATGTACCCCAATTGACAACTTTTTAACAAAAGCACCCTGCCTATTGTGTCGATACATGTGTGAATTTTTTGTTTTTTTACAAAAGATGCAAATAAAACAAAATAAAATTTGCGAAAATCGCGGCGGCTTTATACCATGATTCGTTTGCAAAAACCATTGCGCTTTCTAAGCTATATGGAGAAATTCCTTTTTAATGAATCAAAATAAAACGAGAACACACAATGCCTATTACAATTAAAACGCCTGAACAGATCGAAAAAATGCGTGTGGCAGGGCGTTTAGCAGCGGATGTACTAGTCATGATAGAGTCGCATGTAAAGCCTGGTATGACCACTAATCAGCTTAATCAAATTTGCCATGATTATATTGTCAACGAGCAAAATGCGATTCCTGCCCCTTTAAATTATCATGGCTTTCCCAAATCAATCTGCACTTCTGTTAATCATCAGGTATGTCATGGTATTCCCAGTAGTAAAAGCCTAAAAAAAGGCGATATTATTAATATTGATATTACGGTGATCAAAGAAGGTTTCCATGGTGATACCAGTAAAATGTTTCTAGTGGGTAAGCCAACAATACTCGGTGAACGCATTTGTCGCATTGCTCAGAAAGCATTGTATATCGGTATGGAAATGGTTAAACCAGGGGTTCATCTAGGTGATATTGGTCATGCAATTCAACGCTATACAGAATTTAACTATTGTTCCGTAGTGAGAGAATATTGTGGACATGGGATTGGTGAACGCTTCCATGAAGACCCTCAAGTTTTGCATTACGGCAAAGCAGGCACCCGTGACATTCTAGAAGCAGGAATGACTTTTACGATTGAACCGATGATCAATGTTGGTAAACGCTATGTGAAACAGTTGAACGATAAATGGACAGTAGTTACCAAAGATCATAGTTTATCTGCACAATGGGAACACACAATTTTAGTCACTCCAACAGGTTATGAAATACTCACATTGAGAGAAGAAGAATTGGGTTGGGATCATGATTTAAATTAATACCCGCATGACTTACGGGTCTAATATTTGTGCCAAGCTGAACTAAAGGTAGTAAATGCTTTCTGATTGTAGGCAATGATCGTCCCTTTTTTATCCATTGTATCGATACTCAAAGACAATCAACTAAACTGTAAAGACATTTTAATTTTCTTATTTTTCCAATGTCTACAACCTACTTAAAAATTGTACGGAATATATTTATGTCAATACCTCACATTCGTATCCTGTTTTTATATACTTTGCTATCGTTTTTGACAGCCTGTGATAATAATCCTGAGGATACGGTGGCGGGAAACAGTCAAATACCCGCCCTTAAGGATGCAGAGATAATTTTGTCCCCAGCAGGTGTGGGGCCACTCAATGCTAAAACAACCTTTAATATTCATAAAATTACACAAGCATTCGCAGCAAGTCCTAATCGCTATCATGTCGAACAAATTCAGAAAAATACCGAAGCACGCAATTATACTGTTATCCGTATTTCAAAAAATACAGATACCTTATTACTGATTAACCCCGATGCCAAACAAGAAAATATCTTTTCTATTTTGATTAAAGATAGACGTATTGGCAATATACTCGGACATACCTTAGGTATGGAGTACGGGGCTATTTATAGCTATGGACATACGGAACAATGCAGCATCGGTAAAGTAGAGCTCGCGAGTAAAGTACTTTGTTATGCACCGCAATCCAATAATATTATCTATCTGTTTAGTGATCGAATGAGCAATAAACACACTCTAAATAACCTACCCCCAGCGGATGCGCTTGATGGTTGGAAATTAGAAAATATTATTTGGAAGCCAAAACCATAATTTACTCAGCGGTTACTGGCTTCTCTTCTATCTCCTCTACCTTTGAAGGGGAGGTATGTCGCTTTTGTCTTTCCAGTACGGGAGTATCAAAGTAACGTTTTAAGTTATCTTGATATTGATTCGCATGAGATTCTAGTTTTTGCCACATATTAGAGAAAGGCCGACGTAAAATGCGCTTCACAGCGATTTTTTCAGTGATTCTCAAAGTGACACCCGCTCGACTACTGGTAAAGTCTATTTTAACTGAACCCGTATAAATAGATTTTGAGATAACTTCTGCTTCAAAAAGACTATGGTGTTTTAAATCGGTCAGTTTATAACTAATCGCTTGACCTTTTTTAGGTATCTCAACCCACACCATTTGTTCTTCATTATCATCTTTGATTTCAATTTTTTGTAAATTATCACGCCATTCTATATGCCGAACAATATCTGTAACCAGCATCCAAATTTCATCAAGGGGTGCTTTAATAAAAATATTACGTGACAGGCTTTGTTCTTCTTGAGTGAGATGACCCACTAATAGAAAAATTAAAAAAATAACTAATAGAAGAGCAACGAAAATTAATAAAATTGCCATAATCAAACATCCCTTTTTGTTGTTGACTTATTTGCATGAATATATCAGCCGACCATGAACTGTGCGTTAATGCCTAGATATTAAATATCCTTAAATATCTAGGTGTTAGCACCTTAAAGCACAATTCAGTAGAGGGTTGAATAAAACTTGAGAGAACCTTTTTAGGTAAAAATAAAGCGTCTAGGCTGTTGTATCAAGGTCTGTATCTGTATCGTCACTGTCATCATCTAAATTGACGATGGGAGCTAATTGTACCAGTGACTCATGTTTACCCAACTTAATTAAAGTAACACCTTGAGTATTTCTGCCCGTAATGGAAACCTGTTCAACAGGTGTTCTTACCAAAGTACCCCCATCAGTAATCAACATGATTTCATCATCTGAGCATACTTGCACCGCACCAATCGCATTACCATTACGTTCGCTGGTTTGTATAGAGATAACCCCCATTCCCCCGCGTTTAGTCACTGAGAATTGATTTGTTTCAGTACGTTTACCATAACCATTTTCAGTACTAATTAATAATCGACTCAGTTCATTATCATCAGAATCTTCTTGAACTTCATCAACGATTATCAGTGCATTAACCTGATAGTCTTTAGCTAACTTGATACCTCTAACACCTGCGGCTAAACGCCCCATGGGACGGACATCTGATTCTTTAAAACGAATCGCTTTACCTGCTGAGCTAAATAGCATGACATTGCGTTGACCATCAGTAATCGCTACATCAATCAGATAATCATCTTCTCGTAGCGTTAAGGCGATAATACCCGATGATCTTGGGCGAGAGTATTCCATTAAGGCTGTCTTTTTAACCACACCATTCGCAGTTGCCATAAAGATAAACTTATCTTGCTCATATTCCCGAATGGGTAAAATGGCATTAATACGCTCACCTTTTTCAAGTGGTAATAAATTAATCATAGGGCGACCCCGTGCAGCTCGACTCCCCATTGGTAGTTGGTAAACTTTTAACCAATAGAGTTTACCACGACTGGAAAAGCACAAAATAGTGTCATGAGTACTGGCGACAAATAACTTTTCAATAAAATCTTCGTCTTCCATTTTAGTCGCAGCTTTACCTCGTCCCCCTCGTCGTTGAGAACGATAATTATCAAGCGTTTGTGCCTTAGCATAGCCAGCATGAGAAATCGTAACAACGACATCTTCCTCAGGAATTAAGTCTTCATCACCTAAATCTTCACCGATGGCATTAATAACAGTACGACGTTCATCGGCATAAATAGCCAACATCTGTTTTAATTCATCGCGAATCACTTGCATTAAGCGATCAGGATTAGCAAGAATATCCAGTAAGTCTTCAATTTCACTAAGTAACCGCTGATATTCAGCAATTATTTTCTCTTTTTCTAGACCTGTTAGACGATTTAAGCGCATTTCTAAGATCGCAGATACTTGCGTTTCAGAAAGACGGTATTCAGTCTTGTGCAAACCGTATTTTTGATCTAGATGTTCAGGTCTACAGGCATCACTGCCTGCTTCCCGTAACATATCGACCACTAAACCTGCTGTCCAGACTTTTTCAGATAAAGCAACTTTAGCATCGTTAGGACTTAATGAAGATTTGATCAAAGTAATCATTTCATCAATATTTTCTAAAGCCACTGCCAAACCTTCTAAGATATGGGCGCGTTCTCTAGCCTTACGTAACATATAAATAGTACGTCGCGTCACAACTTCACGGCGATGTTTGATGAAGGATTCCAGAATTTGTTTAAGATTTAATAAACGTGGCTGACCATCAACCAGTGCCACCATATTGATACCAAATACATTCTGCATTTGGGTTTGTTTATATAAATTGTTGAGAACGACTTCAGCGATTTCACCCCGCTTTAGTTCAACTACCATTCGCATACCATCTTTATCAGATTCATCCCGTAACTCTGATATGCCTTCAATTTTCTTGTGTTTAACTAAATTAGCAATTTTTTCTAACAGACGCGCTTTGTTAACTTGATAAGGTAGCTCGGTGACAACAATTTTTTCACGTCCCTTAGCATGGCTTTCAAAATGTGCTTTAGCACGAATTAATACCCGCCCTTTACCTGTTTTATAAGCTTCCTGAATACCCTGTGCGCCATTAATTATTCCCGCCGTCGGAAAATCAGGACCAGGAAGATATTCCATTAAGGCATCAATATCGAGATCAGGTGAATCAATCAGTGCAAGACAGGCATTAACCACTTCATTGAGATTATGAGGTGGAATATTGGTTGCCATACCGACTGCAATACCTGATGAACCATTGATAAGCAAATTCGGCAAACGGGTAGGAAATACAGTGGGTTCAGACTCTGAACCATCATAGTTATCGGAAAAGTTAACCGTTTCTTTATCCAAATCCGCCATTAATTCATGCGCGATTTTAGCCATCCGAATTTCAGTGTAACGCATAGCAGCAGGAGCATCACCATCAACTGAGCCAAAGTTACCTTGACCATCCACTAGCATATAACGCATAGAGAAAGGTTGTGCCATACGGACAATGGTATCGTAAACCGCTGTATCTCCATGAGGATGATACTTACCGATCACGTCACCGACAATACGAGCAGACTTTTTATAAGGTTTATTCCAAGCATTACTGAGCTTGTCCATTGCAAATAGGACACGCCGATGCACAGGCTTTAAGCCATCTCGCACATCAGGTAAAGCACGACCTACAATAACACTCATTGCGTAATCCAAATAAGATTGACGCATTTCATCCACTAAGTTAATAGGGATAATTTCTTTGGCGAATTCAGCCATAATTTTTAGACTTTTTATGCAAAAACGACACTAAAAATTATAGCAGAGAAATGGGAGGGGAAGGCTAATTTTTATGGATCAAGTGAACAAAGTCCAGATTAGAAAATATGTACAAAATGTAAACTAAAACCCAAAAAATAAAAATTTAATTTAGATACCGTATTGAGTACGATACGCTTGCACTGTATCCAATGTCGTTTGATCACAGAGTGTATTGCCTAAATGTTGGATAACATCAGGTAAACTAACGATATTAATGACATTAATAGAATAAGCTTGCTGTACTTCCTGTACCGCTGAATATTCACCTTGACCCTTTTCTTGCCGATCTAAAGAAATTGCAACACCTGCTAAATGGGCATTATGGGCGGCAACAATATCAGCGGCTTCTCGAATTGCAGTGCCTGCTGTAATAACATCATCAACAATAAGTACACGTCCTTGTAGCGGTGCGCCAACAATATTACCGCCTTCACCGTGTGTTTTGGCTTCTTTACGGTTAAAAGCGTAAGGGTAGTCTTTGCCGTGTTGCTCATATAAAGCCATTGCAATGGTAGAGACCAAAGGAATGCCTTTGTATGCAGGACCAAATAACATATCGAATTCGAGTTCTGATTCAATAATCGCTTGTGCATAAAAGTGACTAAGCTGAGATAGAGCAGAACCTGTTTGGAATAAACCTGCATTAAAAAAATAGGGACTAATACGCCCTGATTTTAAGGTAAATTCACCAAATTTTAGTACATCTTGTTGTATGGCGAAATCTAAAAAATCTTTTTGAAATTTTTTCATGGGAATTTTAAAATTGAAGTGTTTTTACAAAACCTGTCTTTTTTTAAGGAAAGAAAGAGCGTGAATATTAAAAAAGACAGGTTTAAAGCAGTAATTTTTGATGATTTCCTGCTTATTCTAGTAACTTAATAAGATATAGCTTGATGCTTAAAAATCACCTTCAGAAGCCCGTTTCATAATAGTCTGGATTTTTTCTTTAACATCCAACGCTGATTTATTTAGCTCATCAGGTAAAGTTCTACCACCATAAATCATCATATCCATATTCAAGGCATATAAAGCAAACTTGCCTTGCTTATCTTCAACCATTGAAATACGGCAAGGAAGATAGGCTGAAAATGCATCACTATGGTCAACCATTTGTACTGCAACCAATGGATCACAGAACTGGTAAATCTTTAAAAAGCGTTGATCTTTGCCTGTCATTGATTTTACTTGATCAGATAAAGGTAACTCTCCCACCCCTTTAAGATTTAGTTCATTAGCAACTGAGGCCATTGCTTCTTCCGCATCTTTCCAGCTTACCCCTTCTTCAAGTGGTACTTTCCAAACGGTTGCATCAGCAGAATTACCATGTTTTTTCAGACCTTCCCACATTTCAGCATAAACTGTGCTTGCTTGTGGATCAAGTTCATTAAAAGCAGTAATTTCAGTACTAAATTTTGAGTAGTAATAGCCACCACCAATTAGTGCAACTAGACCAATAATGGCTAATAAATTACGAATCATATTCATGGATTTATTCCTATAGTGATAATGTTAGAGTATAAATTATAAAAAACGCACTAGCCAAGCGATTGGTTTAGTGCGTTTTATTACGATATTTGGCAGTAGCTAAGTTTACTGAGTACTGATTTTACCCATTAATGAGAAGCTCTTTACAAAAGGGCCTGCCATACTTGGATTTTTCATCATTGTACCATAATCACCTTTTACGAATACCAGTTTACGTGAACCATAAGCCATACCCATACCCATCATACCAAATGGTTTTTTGACCCATTTCATCCAGTTTTTACGGTCTGCGCGCATATCCCAATCGGGCTCTTCGCCATTATAAGCTCCTGCACGGATACACTCACCATCTTCAACCACAAACACACCTAATGGCTTATCATCGCCTTTAATACCACAGGTAATGATCGAATTAAAACCGATCTCAGCAAGTTTGTTCTTAACCTCAGGGTCATCATTCCAATGATCTTTCAGTTCATTCATCCAGTCAGCAGAAAATAATTCTGGCATTTTTCACTCCTAATTAATTGTATTTATAATTTAACACTCTCCTCTCACTGCAATAGTAGGAGGATAAGATCCCTATTCAGAGCCAGTAATGCTCTAAAGTGAAGAATATTATTGCGTAATTATTGTTGACTATCATACGCGTTGTGTTGCGTACAATACAAATCTATTCGTTGCATTTTTTAATAATCAAACTTGATCGATGATAATAAATATGAACAGTAACACGCAAGACAAATGTTTAATTTTTGAAACAAGATTCAAATTTTCTTATTTTATCTGGCAATTATTACTCGTGTATTACCTTATTTGGAATAGTGTGTTGGCAGAAAGTTCTAAAACTCAAGCTTCCACAGAACAAAATATTCCACTCATTAGTGTTAAATACCTAAAAGATATTGTTTTATCATCACAATACAGCACGCCCGCGACGGTTGTTAGCCTCAATCATCCTACCTTAAGTGCAGAAATCACCGCTCGTGTTAAGAAAATTCATGTTGATATAGGTGATCAAGTTCAATATGGGGATATATTGATCAGTTTAGACTGTCGAGATTATCGTTATCGTTTACAACAAGCCAAATCAGATAGTAAAGCCAAACAAGTACATATTGATTTACTTAAGAAAAATTATCAACGAGATAAGCGTTTAGCGGGAAAATCAAATATTTCCCAAAGTCGTCTTGACAGTGCTATATCAGTATATCAAGTCGCTCAAGCAGAGTTAGAATCGCTACAGGCTCGACAGTCATTAGCACAATTGCAGGTAGCACGTTGTCAGATTATAGCCCCATTTACAGGTGAAATTACCCAACGCCAAGTACAAATAGGACAATTTGTAACTAATAACACTCCCCTATTTAATCTACTCCAATCCAATAATTTACAAATTTCAGCAAAATTGACCCAAAATGCAAGCAATGAAATCAAAGCCGCGACGGGTAAAATTCATTTTACTAATAGTAGTGGTGTCAATATCGAGGTTAAACTAAGCAAAAAAATTGCTTTTTTTGATAAAAAAACTCATACAAAAATATTTCGTTTTACACCAATAGTAGATGATGTAGAAACAAATCAAGCATTGATTGCAGGTGCAACAGGACGCTTACATTGGATAACAGCGCAAAAAAAGCTACCTGCGGAGTATTTATCTAATTATAAAAATCAGCTAGGGGTGTTTGTATTAGCCTCGCATGGAAAATCTTATCGGGCTAAATTTATCTTGTTAAAAGCAGCTCAGGAAGGGCGAGATAGTATAATTAAGCTGCCTTTAGATACGCCCATTATTGATCAAGGTCGCTTAAACCTACAACATCAACAAGCAGTTAAATTGCAATAATGTTTAAACGTTTATTAGAAAATCATGTACTGGCTAGCTTAAGTTTTGTCTTAGTCCTCATTCTTGGCTGGTTATCCTATCAAAATTTACCTCGACAACAAGACCCAAGCATTAACTTTAATTGGATTGCCGTATTCACCAGCCTTCCAGGTGCAAGTGCAGAAGATATTGAACGTCAAGTGACTGAACCCTTAGAAGAAGCTATCCGTTCTATTCCAGATTTACGCTTTGTCTCCAGTAATAGTCGTGAAAACACCTCCAGTCTATTGGTACGATTTAATGATATTGATCCACTAGAATTTGATAAACGCATCGCAGATTTACGCCGTAATATTGAAGGTGCAAAAGATCAATTACCGCAAGATGTTATTGACCCGAGAATTTTAGAGCTGACTTCATCTACAGCATTTCCAGCCGCAATGATTGCGGTGACATCGTCCTCTGATAATGAAAATTTACGCATTCATGCTAAGAATATTCGTAAAGACCTAGAACAAATTAAAGGGGTGAATCGTGTTGATACCGTCGGCTTAGATGATCCAGAAATTCAAATTGAATTTGATTTAAAACAATTAGAATCTCTGAATATTTCCCCTGTATCATTAAGTGACTCATTACGGGCGTGGTATAAAGATATTGCCGCAGGGTCGCTTGATTTAAATGGACAGCGTTGGCTAGTACGTTTAGCAGGAAAAACCGCCTCTCCCGATCAATTAGCACAACTACCGATTCAAATCTCTCAAGCCGAAATTAGTTTGGCACAGCTTGCAACCATCCAGCGTGGACGTGAAAAAGCGTCTCAAGATGTTCGTGTTGATGGGCAAGCGGCGGTTTTATTTTCGATTCTAAAGCAAGACAAGAGTAATATTTTACAACTGGTTGATCGACTCAATGTCTATATTGAGACTAAAAACCGTTTTCAATCCAGCACAGCAGTAAAGTTAAAACTTATTGATGATCAAACGTTGCCAACTCGTGAAGCCATTGACATTATGCAAACCAATGCATTAATTGGTTTGTTTATGGTACTCGTTGTGGCATGGGTATTTCTGGGCACACGCATTGCTTTTCTAACCGCTATTGCGATTCCTTTTATTTTAGCGGCAACTTTTTGGATTCTGGCTAACCAAGGTCAGACCTTAAATATCAGCGTATTACTGGCCATTGTGATTGTTTTAGGCATGTTAGTTGATGATGCTGTTGTCATTGTTGAAGCTATTTATTATCGTCTACAACGCGGTATGAATAGTTTAGATGCGGCTATTTCAGCCCTAAAAGAAGTAGCTGTACCTGTAACGACCGCTGTACTTACCACAATGGCAATTTTCTTACCCTTGATGTTATTACCTGGCATTCTTGGGCAGTTTATGAAGGTCATTCCTATTGTAGTAACCATTGCTCTGGCAGTGAGCCTAGTCGAGGCTTTTTGGTTACTCCCTTCCCATATTCATATGATGAATATTAGTTTTAGCCAGCCTTCAAGCACGCAAAAACTGCGAATAAAGATGATACGCTGGATTCAACATCATTACGTTCGTCTGTTAATTAAAATTCTGCGTTATCCTAAAATGACGCTGAGTATGGTGCTGTTATCCTTATTTTTAGCCATTGGTATTGTCAGTGCAGGATTAATCAAAATGGACTTTTTTGCCTCAGATGCGTTGCGTATTTTTTATATTAGTATTGAAATGCCCAGTGGTACACCTTTGAATAAAAGTTTACGAAAAACTCAAGATGTGGAAACCATCGTACGCAAATACTTAGAACCTCAAGATGCACGCTCGATTGTAAGTTATGCAGGCTTAGCATTTACAGAAACAGCACCTAGCTATGGCACGCAATATGGACAGATTGTGGTAAGCCTTCGCCCTGCTTCCTTAGGTTCTCGTCCTGTGACTCAAATTATTGAGTCCATGCGAGAGGAAGTTACTCAGGTTACAGGCGCAGATAAAATTTTCTTCATACAATTAAAAGGTGGCCCACCTGCTGAACAAGCAATTAATGTGAAAGTACGTGGGGATAACTACGAAACCTTATTAGCAGCCAGTAATAAGTTGCGAGATATTTTAAATAACATCGGGGGATTACAAAATATTAATGATGACTCAACCCCTGCTCGTAAAGAATTACGTTTAAGCTTAAATCATAATGCCATTCGTCGTACAGGCATTAATGCCAATGAAATTACTCGATTATTACGTTTGCTTGTTGATGGTGAGGTTATTGCTGATATCTATGATAAAGGTGAAAAAATAGATATTCGCCTTAAAGCACAGCACAACGATTTAAACAGTATTGATGATTTACTTCGACTGCATATTCCCACACCAGAAGGAGGACAAATTATTTTAAGTGAATTAATTCACTCGGTACAAAAATTATCCTTAGGGACAATTCGACACTATAATTTTAGACGTGCTATTACCCTATCAGCTGATCTAAAAAAACAGGCTAATAATGCAGGTTTTTGGGAATGTAAATTAAAGCCTGCGATTTACTCAACCCCAGTTGATTATTCGCAATGTGACTTAGATACTGTCACAGCTAATCAACAACTTGTCGCTGCATGGGCTAAGATTCAACATAAATTCCCCAATATTGACTTAAAGTTTTCGGGTCAATTAGATGATATTAAAGAAAGTATTGATCAAATGGGCAGCCTATTTATTATGGGAATAGGCTTAATGTATTTAATTATGGGAACACAGTTTAGAAGTTTCTTCCAACCGTTAATGATTTTAACCACCGTACCGATGGCATTTACAGGGGTACTGTTTGGTTTGCTATTAACGCAAAATCCTATGAGCCTTTACACTTTATATGGTGTGGTAGCACTAGCGGGAATTGCGGTGAATGCAGCGATTGTACTGATTTCCGCAGCTAATGATCGACGTAATCGAGGTATGTCAGTCAATCACGCCACGATCTATGCAGCTCGTCGGCGGGTTATTCCCATACTGATTACTTCACTCACAACAATCGCAGGCTTATTTTCACTAGCGACAGGCATGGGAGGAGAATCCTTACTCTGGGGACCTGTTGCAACCTCGATTGTTTGGGGGGTTGGTTTTTCTACCGTACTAACACTGATTGTTATTCCAACGTTATATCGTATTTCGATGCGTTAGTTAGCTAATTTTACATTTGCAATTAAGGATATAAATTTATGCAAACGAGTCAGAAAGGGGTTTTTATTACGGGTACGGATACGGATGTTGGTAAAACGTGGCTAGGAGAACAATTAATTAGTCACTTGGTACAGAAAAATATTAATGTTGTGCCTAAAAAACCGATTGAATCAGGTTTTGCCGCCTCGGTTGAACAAAGTGATAGTGGCAAACTAATCCTTGCAGCAGGAAAATCGATACAGACACAGCTTGAGACAACCTGTTTATATCGCTTTAAACCCGCTATCTCTCCCGTGCGTGCGGCTCGACTTGTTAATCAACGAGTAAAATTAGAGCAACTTAAAAAACATTGTTTTAATAATGTCAATAATGATCAATTTTTACACATTGAAGGGGCAGGAGGCTTTTATTCACCACTGGCAGAGGATGGTTTAAATGCTGATTTTGCAGAAAAATTAGCCTTACCTATTATTATTGTTGCCGAAGATCGTTTAGGGTGTATCAGTCAAATTTTACTAACAATTGAAGCAGCAACCCATAGAAAGCTTAATGTTTTAGCTGTTTTTTTAAATCGAACTCAGTTAATTGATCAGAAAATAAATAATTTAGCTGATTTAAAGGAATATACAAAAATTCCTATTATTCTTAATGTAAAAGAATTGGTGCAAATAGTAATCAATTATAAGAATCAATAAGTTATTTTATTACCCTTATAAAATTTTCTAGGGTTAGATAGATTGACAGTAGCTGTATGAGTACTATAAATTGAAGCCACATCAGCAGAACATTGAGTGATTACAACACAATATTTGCACTTCATACCTGAAGTGTATTATTTGCACATCCATTTTATTAGAACTGGACTACACTTCAAAATATTGGTTGTCAATGACTCACGTCTTGCTAGAAATACACATCACGTTGTTATGTGTTGTAACCAGTTTCCGCAGCGTTTAGAAGCAACAAGGTAAGTAAACACTAAAGCCCAGTGTTTTGTTTGTTCTAAAGCGGATTTCAGATTTGGCATCCCCAATCCAAGTCTGGTTGTTTAGCCTCGGTTTTTACCCCCCTGTTTAGCCGAGGCTTTCTTTTTAGATATACTCAAATAAAGCCCATTCAAGTATAAAAGCATCCCCAAACTAAAAACATTCGTGTACCCCGATTTGGGTATTGAAACACGCCTATCATGAACAAAAACTGAACTAAAATTTTGTTACATATTTTTTTTAGTTAGTCCAATAAAGCCATTTTTATAAAAAACGTAGTGATAAATCAATGGCATAGATATTTTTTGTTATATCGCCAATGGAAATATAGTCTACTCCTGTTGCCGCAATTGTGGCAATCGTATCCAACTGAATACCCCCTGATGCTTCAAGTAATATATCCCCATGCGAATGAGCTACGGCTATGCACATATCAGTATTTGAGAAGTTATCTAACATAATAATATCCGCTTGTGCTGTCACAGCTTCATAGTATTCACTTAGATTTTCTGTTTCGACTTCCACCTTTAAATCAGGATAATATTCACGCGCAGTCTTAATTGCATTGCTGATTGAACCTGCTGCCATAATATGATTTTCTTTAATCAATACCATATCGTATAAGCCAATACGATGATTTTTACCCCCACCACATAAAACTGCATATTTTTGAGCTAAACGTAAATTAGGCAATGTTTTACGTGTGTCTAAAATTTGTGCTTTTGAGTTAGAAATTGCTTTAACATACTGCTGTGTTTGCGTTGCGGTAGCAGATAAAGTTTGTAGAAAATTTAAAGCAACTCGCTCCGCACTTAAAATAGATTTAGCTTTGCCCGTAAAAGTACAAAGATAAGTATTGGCTTCAATACGATCACCATCAGCGACTGACCAATCCAAATGAATAGAGGAATCGACCTGCTTAAACACCTCTTTAACCCATGCAACTCCACAAATGACCGCATTATCCCTACAAATTAAGCGTGCCTGTGCTTGAGTATCCTCAGCAATTAAACTAGCGGTAACATCCCCTGTGGCAATATCCTCTTGTATCGCAGATTGCACACTACTAACAATATTATTGGGTAGTTGATATTTCATTAAATTGCCCTATTTAAAGTTTTGAGCCTGTAATTATCCCTGCTAAACAAAATCATTGCGACTAGGAAAATCAATTTCTACTATTCTTTTATCTATATATAAAAAATTTTGTTAAATTTAGGTAACAATTGTCGCGTATAAAAGCGTGGTATGATCCTAATCAAATGAACTTTATCTAAAAAAAATAAAAGGAATCTATGCAAAGATTAATAAAATTAATAATACTTAGCGTATTGATATCAATATGTTCGACAACGGTTGTCTCTGCAAAAGTGAATACACCGTATGCTGTTACACGGGTGGCAAATCATGATCATTTAAATGTACGAAAATGGGCTTCATCTCGCAGTGGTATTGTTATGCGTCTTCCTCATAATACGGTTAATGTTAAACACTTAGGGGGTACAATTAAGCGTGGTAAAAGTATTTGGTGGAAAATTAAGGTAGGTAGTAAAGTCGGTTGGGTGAACAAGCGTTATTTGAAGGTATTAAAAATTGTTCCACAAACATCTGCCCAGAAGAAATTAAGCAAGAACCCGTGGAGACCCGCTCCAAAAATACATAAAAGTAAGCCGTGGAGACCTGCTCCAGAAGTACATAAAAGTAAGCCATGGAAGCCTGCAACTAAGCCGCTCCCTAAACCCAAGGGACCAATTTTAAACTGTGGCGGCAGTGAGCCTTTTTGGAGCTTGAAAATTAGTCAATATAACTTGACATTTTCCCCTATGGGCGGTAAAAAATTCAGCTTACCTGTTGCATTTAATAAGACCTCGGAAAATGACACCTCAATTGCTGCGATCTATTCAAAAGCAAGAGGCAAAGAGGTCTCTGCAACAGTACAAAAGGTTATGTCGTGTAGTGATGGTATGTCAGATATTAAATACCCATTTGCGATTACGGTATTGGTGAACAAACAACGCTTTTACTCAGGTTGTTGTAATGTTAAATAGTTAAGCAAGGTCATTACGCTTCATTAAAATTGTATATCGCCCTATTTTTTGCTTTTTCATCGGCATAAAGCCCGTAAAAGACCCATTTCATACTACACTTCCTTTTTAAGAATTAACTTTGCTTTACAAGGAGTGTTTTTATGAAAAATAGAGTGAAATCAGTAAGCTATTCTGTCGTGTTTTTTCTGCTATTCGTAGCAAATAACTTGCAAGCTATCACTATCAGTGGTGTGTCACCTCAAGTGGTTCAGCAAGTTAATGCACAGTATGGAGTTAATCGGATTGTGGTTGATAAGCTACTTAAATCCCTCACTGTATTACCTTTAATTGAGCAGTCAGCACGCTATAAACAGCTGATCCAACAGTATCAGCAACTCATGCAACAGCCCTTTAGCCCAGACATCCGTTCTTTGCTCAGTAGTGGTAATTTTTTAGCCGCATCCAAACAGTTAAAACTCCCTGAGAATGCGAACCCTCAACAATTAGCTCTTTATTCTTACCAACAAGCTTTACTCAATGCCCTTAGCTTAAAATATAGACAAGCGATTACGCATAATAAAAAAGCCTTACGTTATATGAGCAATAATAGCTTGTACTTATCTCAAGCAGCCCGTTTACATATCAATATAAAAAAATATCGTGCTGCAACAGCTTATCTTAAAAAAGCCCTACAAATTGATGCAGGTCAAGCACAGAAAACCTCTAAACATCATTTTGATTTAGGTATGACTTGGTATGCTTTAGCACAAGGAAAAACGGCACTTAAGCATTTACAAAAGAGCTTACAATCTGCTCCTGCCAGTGATCAAGCACATATCTATTTTCAATTAGCCAATGTGGTACAAAGCCTAGGCAACAATCAACTTGCCGTACAATATTATCAAAAAGCCTTACAATTAAATAAATCGCGTTTAGGCAATGCTCATCCGATGATTGCAGAGATTTTATTTAACTATGCTACGGCACAGCGCGTATTAGGCAAAAAACAAGCGGCAATGGCATCACTCAATCGTGCATTAGCGATTGATAAATCGGCCTATGGTGCATCGCACCCTATTGTCGCTCTACGTTTAAATGCTATTGGTGCGATTTTACGTACCTCTAAGCAAATTGATAAAGCGATTCAATTGCACCAGCAAGCTTTACAGATTGATCAAGGTCAGAGTAAAGGTATCGTCATTGCTAGAGATTATGCTCATCTAGGTCGGGCTTATTTAGATAAAAAACAAGCGGATCAAGCTATTAAGTATTTCTCTCAAGCGATTGATTTAGAGAATAAAGCTTATGGAAAACAACACCCCATGTTGGCACTACAATATGCAAACTTAGCGAATGCATGGTCTCTTAAAGGCGATTTAAACAAGACACTTGCTAACTTTAAAACCGCACTGGCAATTACTCGTAAGAACTACGGTGAGAAACATCATGAAGTGGCTAGTTTACTGAGAAATTTAGGCATTACGTGGCAAATGGAAGGTAACTTTAAAAAGGCAGCGGATTATTATAAACAAGCCTTAAGTATTGAACGGCAAGTATATGGCAATAATCATCCAATGGTGACACGTCATTTGGATGAGCTAGGTTACGCCTTAAATCAACTCGGTAAAAGCCAGAGTGCAGAAACCTACCATCAACAAGCCTTACAGATTGATAAAAAAGCCTATGGTAATAAACACAGTACCGTGGTACGGGACTTAAGTAATTTAGGCTCTGCAGTTGGCAAACAAGGTCAACTCTCTGAAGCAGAATTACTACATAAGCAAGCGGTCTTATTAGGACGTTCGGTTAATGGTGGCAATCACCCCAATACTGCCCGTGACTTAAGCAAAGTTAGCCATGACCTTAAAGGTCAAGGAAAAGTAGAAGAATCCGTTGGTTTTCAAAAAAGAGCCATTCGAGCCGATACCGTTATCCACGGTGAAGATTTTAAAGACATCGCCATTAAGGAAAATAATTTAGGCATTGATTTGTATAAATTAGGCAAAGGTGAAGAATCCAAAAAACATCTAAGTAAAGCCGCAACACTAGCAAATGAACAACATCCTAATGCTAAAAAAATACAAGATAATCTTAAAAGCCTCGAAGCTAATTTATTAATTGAAAAGCAAGAAGCTGAACGACTCGCCAAGCAAAAAGCACAACAAGAAGCCAAAGAAAAGGCATCTGCGAAATAGTGCTATATATTCTTAGTAGACATATTTCTCTGTGATATGACTACTGAGAATTGCCATTGTTATAAATATTTTGCTTATAATGAGAAGCTCACTCTCTAAATTCATAGAAGCAATACAGACATGGCAAGCCTGATTTTATTCAATAAACCTTACAATGTATTAAGTCAATTCAGTGATAATGACTCGCAACATCAAGCACAACGCAAAACCTTAAAAGCATTTATTCCTGTTAAAAATGTTTACCCAGCGGGACGATTAGATCGTGATAGTGAAGGTCTACTTTTATTGACAGATAATGGCGCGTTACAACATAAAATTGCTCATCCAGATCATAAAATGAGTAAAACCTATTGGGTGCAAGTGGAAGGAGAACCCCAAGAAAAGGATTTACAAAAATTACGTGAAGGTATTCTTTTAAAAGATGGTAAAACCTTACCTGCCAAAGTGAATAGCATGGTAGAACCTGTACAACTGTGGGCACGTCAGCCTCCCATACGGGTAAGAAAAAATATTGCAGATACTTGGTTGTCAATTACGATTAAAGAAGGTAAGAATCGACAAGTTCGACGTATGACCGCTGCCATCGGTTTTCCAACCTTGCGTTTAATTCGTTATCGTATTGGTTCTTGGACGATTGATGGGATTGATTCGGGTTGTTATCGTGAGTTGTCATTGAATTAACAACAGACTAAAAAATACGGTAAATTCCCAATAACCCAACCCTTGGTACGAATACCCCCATTCTTGGTATCACCTAACCAACGTTAGGTTATTTCACCCTGCAATTAAC
>WFRR01000097.1 GCA_015486375.1 Thiotrichaceae bacterium | reverse complement strand
CTAAACCCCTAAATTTTTGGTTAAGTCCTGATGCTGAGATAAGCCCCCGTTCTAAAAGCCCCGCCTTAAATAAAGAAACCGCGCGGGAATACATTGATACTGCAATTTGTAAGTATATTGCTTATTTACTGGCTAAAGCCCAACAACAGCGAGTCACTTTAGGTGATAAAACCTTAAAAGCCAGTGATATTGCCGTACTTGTACCGAAACATAGCGATGCAGAACGCTTGCGGTCACAATTATCGGCATTAGGGGTGAGCAGTACCACAATGGGCAAGAAAACGGTATTTGAATCAGCAGAGGCACAGGCATTACAACAGTTACTCTATACAGTGCAAAAACCGAAGCAACGTAGCTTATTGCGGCAAGCCTTAGCCAATCCACTGTTAGCATACCGTTACGATACGATTGATCAACAGTGTAATAGTGAACAGTTCTGGCTGGAGTGGATGGAACGCTTTAATCAACTGCACTTACAATGGTTGAATCAGGGTTTTATGAGCATGTTTTTAAGCTTAGTGGAGCAGCTAACTCACAGTCAGACCTTTAAACAGCAAGGCGAAGCCGATCGCAGCATGACGAATCTATTACAATTAGGGGAGTTATTACAATATGCCTCGAAGCAATACACAGATATGCACGCCTTGATTACATGGTTTGAGCAACAGTGTTTAGATCCTAGTGGAGAAGAGGCAGAGTTACGTTTAGAAAGTGATGCCGACAGCGTTAAATTAGTGACACTATTCGCAGCAAAAGGGCTGGAATATGGCATCGTTTTTCTACCTTATTTATGGGATTTACGCAATATTGATAAGAATTCACCTATTTTTTATCATAATGAAAACCAGCAACTACAGGCTGATATAGGTGCTGATACTAACAGTGAAGAGTTTAAACAGCATTTATATTTAGCCGATCATGAACGTATCGCGGAACAATGTCGTCTAATTTATGTGGCTCTTACCCGTTCAGTGGCTTGTTGTCATGTTGTCTGGGGTAATATCGGTAAACTCCCTTATGGTTGCTCAGATAATTCTGCTTTAGGTTATTTGTTGCATAGCAAACAAAGTGCCGAAGATTTACAAAATAAACCGTTGAGTTGTTTAGCTCGTTCATCATGGTCAAAGGGAGAAATTGCAGCTGATCTAGACAATTTATTACAAACCTCTGAAGATAATATTACGATTGCAGCACTTGGTGAATTAAATCAACATTCGTTCAATGATATTTTTTCTAAAAATACAATCGAATCGGAAATTTTTAAACAAGATGAGGGTTTAGAAAATAAACACTTTACACGCAGCTTAAGTAATCCTTGGCGTATTGTAAGTTTTTCTTCTCTTAGTAAAAATATTTCCCATCAACGACATTATATTGAAGCAATTAATACTGATAAAATTCTTAATTTTCCCACAGGGAAGCGCACAGGTTTATACTTACATCGTTTATTGGAATATATTGATTTTAAAGCAGATATTAAAGCACAGGTTGATCAACTTAATCAGCGTTTATTACCTCGTTATGGTTTGAGTTTAGAAGACTATAACCAAACCACACAAGATTGGTTATATGAAGTTATTAATGCACCCCTGAACGCTTCAGGGCTTAAATTATCTGAATTGTCTAAACAGCAATGTTTACATGAAATGGATTTTCATTTTTCTATTCAACAGAGTTCACATGATAAAAATGAAAATTTCAGTTATCCAGTCAATAAAGTCAATATTCAAAAGCTTAATCAACTGTTTAGCCAATATGCGAAACAGCCCTTACAAGCGATTACTCAAGCGAATTTTCAAGGATTAGTGAATGGTGTTATTGATCTGATTTTTGAATATCAAGGGCGTTACTATTTAGTCGATTATAAAAGTAATTATTTAGGAAATTGTCTGGATAATTACCATCACCCTAATATGCACACTGAAATATACTCTCGTCGCTATGATTTACAGTACATGCTATATAGTATTGCTTTACATCGTTTTTTACAAAATCGTTTACCCGATTATAATTATGAGACGCATTTTGGTGGAGTGTACTATTTATATTTACGCGGTATGCGGATTGAAAATGAAACGGGAGTATTTTTTACTGTGCCAGAGAGCTGTTTTATAGAACAACTTAATCATTTATTTTAACACTTCAGTCACGTTTTAAAGATTTAATGAGTTCCTAGCTTCAAAATATCAGGACGACTTTAGCCTCATAAATTGGGTGGGTTCTTTGCGCTAATATTCCCCTTATATACAATCATTGTTATATTATAAATACCGCTTATCATTTACCTTTAAAAATAGGAATCGCTTTATGGCTATTGGTTCATTTCACCCTCCTGTTAGAACTCTAATGGGACCTGGTCCTTCCGATGTAAATCCACGTATTTTAGAAGCCATGTCACGTCCGACGATTGGACACCTTGACCCTGCTTTTGTCACGATGATGGAAGAGTCCAAGGAATTATTAAAATACGCTTTTCAAACTGAAAATAAGTTAACCATGCCTGTTTCTGCTCCTGGTTCGGCAGGAATGGAAATGTGCTTTGTGAACTTAGTTGAACCAGGTGAAAAAGTAGTTGTATGCCAGAACGGTGTGTTTGGTATGCGTATGAAAGAAAACGTCGAACGCTGTGGTGCAACAGCCATTATGATCGAGGAAGATTGGGGTAAACCTGTTGATCCTGCCCGTTTAGAAGCGACTTTAGCAGAGCATCCCGATGCAAATCTCGTTGCTTTTGTACATGCCGAAACCTCAACAGGTGCAATCTCTGATGCCAAAACCTTAGTGAGTATTGCTCACCAACATAATTGTTTAACTATTGTTGATGCAGTAACCTCATTAGCAGGTTCAGAACTTAAAGTTGATGAGTGGGAAATTGATGCCATTTATTCAGGTTCGCAAAAATGTATTTCATGTGCGCCTGGTATTTCTCCTGTGAGTTTTAGTGAACGTGCTATTCATAAAATTACTAACCGTAAAACTAAAGTACAAAGCTGGTTCTTAGATTTAAACTTGGTCATGGGCTATTGGGGCAGCGATGGACAACGTTCTTATCACCACACTGCACCTGTTAACTCTTTGTATGGTTTCCATGAAGCCTTAGTTATTCTGCAAGAAGAAGGACTAGAAAACTCATGGGCGCGTCATCAATATAATCACAATGCCTTAAAAGCGGGTGTTGAGGCAATGGGCTTATCTTTCTTTGTGGATGAAGCTTATCGTTTACCACAACTTAATGCAGTGACAATACCTGAAGGTATTGATGAAGCAGCGGTAAGAAGTACGCTACTCAATAGCTATAATTTAGAAATCGGGGCAGGTTTAGGTCCAATGGCCGGAAAAATTTGGCGAATTGGTCTAATGGGCTTTGCCAGTACAGAAACTAATGTACTGAACTGCCTAGGCGCATTAGATGCTGTATTAAGTGATATGGGTGCAGACATCCAATCATCTAAAGCAGTCAGTGCGGCTAAAGCGGCTTATGCAGCTTAATGGCTATTACTAATCGCTTTCACTTTCCTGTTGCTGAGAAACTAACGCAGTAGGAAGATGTTGCGCTTCTTGTATTTGTAAGTACTCGAAGCGTTTTTTATTAATATAACCATCGGCAACTAACCCCTCTTTTCTTTGCCATGCACGTAATGCTCTACGTGTATTCGGACCAATCCGCCCATCAACCCCTTTTGTATCAAAACCACTTAAACTCAACAAGTGTTGTAATATTTTTCTTTCCTGTTGATTTAATGTCACATCATCACTCGGCCATGCTGCAATAACACCTGTTTTACCGACCATTTGATTACTTAAATAACTCACTGCTAATGCGTAGCTATTAGCATTGTTATAGCGTTTAATCACATCAAAATTATGTTCCACTAAAAAAATAGGGCCTCGATGACCTGCGGGTAATAATAGCTTAGCAATTTGATTTGTAGATTTACGGGGTGTATTTAGCTTAGATTGTGCTAATACTTGCGTTTTTCCTACGAGGGTTAAACCCATATATTGCCAATAAGCAATATCTAGCCCTTCTTTACGTTCAATGAGTGACCAATTAAAGTTTTCAGGTAAATGAACTTCTTTTCCCCAATTTTGATTGGCTTTCCATCCTGCCTTAGCAAGGTAGTTAGCAGCGGACGCCAAAGCATCTGCTGTACTATGAATTAAGTTACGCGCACCATCACCATCAAAATCTACAGCATAAGTTTCATAAGTTGTTGGGATAAATTGAGTTTGCCCGATTGCACCTGCCCAAGAACCCACCATTTGTCCTGCGCTAATATCGCCATTTTCAATTAAACGTAAAGCGGCGAGCAATTGTGTTTGTCCAAATTCTTTGCGTCGTCCTTGGTAGGCTAAGGTTGCCAGTGAACGAATAATGTTTTTACTGCCGTAATTACTGCCATAGTTACTTTCTATCCCCCAAATTGCTACGATGTATTCGCGTTGTACTCCATAATAAGCTTCGATTTTATCCAGTAAATCTTTATGTTTTTGTAATAATTTTTTAGCTTTGCGAATGCGTTGTTCTGAAACCGCTGCGTCAAGGTATTTCCAAATGGGTTTAACAAATTCAGCTTGATGACTATCATTTTCAATAATTTTAGGATCAAGCAATAAACCATGAAATGCACTATCGAAAGTTTGTGCAGAGATACCTTGCATAAGTGCAAGCTGACGAAATTCATATTTCCAACGTTCAAAATTCGTATCTGCGAAAACAGAATAGCCGAATAAGAAAAAGCTAAAAAGTAGTGATGTTTTAAACCAATAGCTCACTATTATTTTCATTAATTTTGCAAAAATCTTCTCTTGTTATATTCGCCAAAAGAAAAAGCTTAGCCTCCTTTAAGTGTAATGATATGACCGAATTATTCTTACTATTTTTGGGGTCAATAATAAGGATTATTGTACTAATTTGATACTTTTCATCACTATGATGACATTTATGATAGCACACCTTATGGAGGGTTCATTTTAACTGACGAGTGGTTATTATTATGGCAATATTGTTCTCATTCCAATGCGTTAAAGTCGTTTTAATTTTGCTTAACGTAATATAATTTAGTTAACATAGTTTCTGCTGCACTATTGCGTAACTCTTGTCGAATCGTTTCTTCTTCCTCGGCTTTACCGAGGGCAAAATCGCTATCGTACAACTGTGTTCTCATCACATTAATTTTACCTTGAGTAATCAACCCAGCTTCGTGATGCAGTCGCTTAAAACGATAATCTAATTTTAGAAAAATATCGTACTCACGCACTTTACGGGCGCGAGAATAACCCGCTGCAACCTTGCCTTCGTTAATATTACTAATATCTAACTGTATACTTGCCTGACTTTTATTATTGCTCACGGCAGAACCAGAACGCTTGATTGCAGCATATAAAGCACTGGTAAAGCGGCTGGAACGGCTAACGCCTTCAATATAAAAAGTCTCTGATATATTTAAGGCACGGTTATTACCATGTCCACGTAAGTGAAAGCTTTCGCTACTGCAAGCGTAAACTAGACTGCTGAGTAATACGATTAAGAAGAGCCTATACCATTTTTTCATATTTAATTTGCCACAATATTAACCAAACGACCCTTAACAACAATAATTTTTCGGATCGTGGTATTTTCAATAAAGCGTTGTACATTTTCATTATTTTGTGCCAGTATTTTAATACTTTCATCATCTGCATTAACATTCACTTGGATTTTTCCGCGTACTTTACCATTCACTTGCACAATCATCTCAATATTATTTTGAACCAGTGCTTGTGTATCGACTTTCGGCCATGCTTCATCAATGATCGCCTTCTGATGACCTAATTTAATCCATAATTCATGACCCATATGCGGAATAATCGGCGATAACATTAATACGATCGTTTCAATTCCCTCTTTAAGTACTGCTTGAGCGGCATCACTCTTATCGTGTAATTTAGATAATTCGTTTAATAACTCCATATTGGCAGCAATGGCAGTATTAAAGGCAAAACGTTCTCCCATATCATCGGTCACTTTTTGAAGTGTTTGATGGATTTTACGGCGTAAAGCCCGCAGTGAATCAGATAAATTATCTGTATCAGTACGAATATGATTATTAATATTCTGAGTCGCTAATCGCCATAAACGTTTTATAAAACGCTGTGCACCTTCAACCCCTGAATCAGACCATTCCATACTTTGGTTAGGGGGTGCTGCAAAAATAGAAAACAATCGTAATGTATCCGCTCCATATTTTTCAATCAAATATTTCGGATCAACGCCATTATTTTTTGATTTAGACATTTTACTCATGCCAGCGGAAATAACCGTTTTCCCATCCAGTGTAGAAATTGCCTCAATTACTCGACCTTTATCATCTGTCTTAGTTTTTACATCTTGAGGATTAATCCAATCTTTTCCACCTTTTTCATTATCACGATAATAGGTATCCGCTAATACCATCCCTTGTGTTAATAAATTTTTATAAGGCTCATCACTTTCTACTAAACCCTCATCCCGCATTAATTTATGGAAAAAACGCGAGTAAAGTAAATGTAAAACTGCATGTTCAATACCACCAATATATTGATCAACAGGCAGCCAGTAATTAGCCCGTTCATCTAACATACCATCGTCATTATCAGCACAGGTATAACGTGCGTAATACCACGATGATTCAAAGAAAGTATCAAAGGTATCAGTTTCTCGTCTCGCTGCTTTACCACAACTGGGACAAGTGGTTTCATAAAACTCTGGCATTTGCTTGATGGGTGAACCACCCGTTTCATCAAATACCACTTGTTCAGGCAGTTTTACAGGTAAATCTTTCTCTGGAACAGCCACAGGGCCACAATCATCACAGTGAATAATAGGGATAGGACAACCCCAATAACGTTGTCGCGAGACACCCCAGTCACGTAAACGGTAATTAATGGTTTTATTACCTTTCTTCTGTATTGCTAATTTTTCTGCAATAGTATCAAAGGCATCATAAGAGTTTTGACCATTAAACTCACCTGAGTTAATTAATATACCCTTATCAGTAAATGCAGCAGTGGCCGTATCAACGGTATTTTGATTGCTAGGTCGAATGACTTGTTTGATTTCCAAACCATATAATTTTGAAAATTCCCAATCACGTTGGTCATGAGCAGGAACAGACATTACTGCACCCGAACCGTATGACATGAGTACAAAGTTAGCGACCCAAACAGGCACACGTTCACCTGTTAGAGGATGTATCGCCATAATGCCAGTGGGATAACCTTTTTTCTCAATCGTCGCCATATCGGCTTCAGAAACTTTAGTATGTTTACATGCTTGTATAAATGCAGCTAATTCAGCATTATTCTCGGCAACAGAGAGTGCCAATGGATGTTGAGCTGCCACAGCAAGATAAGTCACACCCATTAGAGTATCAGGTCGCGTGGTAAAAACTTCGAGTGTTTGAAAGTCGGCTTCAACTTCAAATTTAATTTCAACCCCTTCAGAACGTCCTACCCAGTTGACTTGCATAGTACGTACGCGTTGTGGCCAACCTTGCAATTTCTTGACTTCATCAATCAGTTCATCTGCATAAGCGGTGATTTTTAAAAACCATTGACTGATTTCTTTTTGTTCAACGAGTGCGCCTGAACGCCAACCGCGTCCATCAACTACTTGTTCATTCGCTAAAACCGTCTGATCAACGGGATCCCAATTGACCGTTGATTTTTTGCGATAGACTAAACCCTTTTCATATAATTTAGTAAAGAACCACTGTTCCCAGCGATAGTAATCGGGTTTACAGGTAGCCAATTCTCGTGTCCAATCATATGCTAAGCCCATTTGATTAAGCTGTACGCGCATATCAGCAATATTTTCATCTGTCCATTGTGCGGGAGGGACATTATGTTTTATTGCCGCATTTTCAGCAGGTAGGCCAAAGGCATCCCAACCCATTGGCTGTAGGACGTTCTTACCCTGCATACGCTGAAAGCGTGAAATCACATCTCCAATAGTATAATTACGTACATGCCCCATGTGCAACTTGCCACTGGGATAAGGAAACATCGAAAGGCAATAGAACTTTTCTTTATTAGTATCCTCACTGACTTGAAAGGATTTATTATCTGCCCAATATTGTTGTGCATTCGGCTCGATGGTTTTGTGATTATATTGGTCTTGCATAAACTCAGGATTCATACTTAATTTTTGTGAATCATGCAGCATACTAGGCAAAATCTCACATAGCAATGTGAAGTTATAGCAAGCGGTTTAATTTAGTTCTAAAAATCACTATACGAAATTAATAGTGGGATGTTTCCAAGGCGAAGGTTTTTTCCACCAATGCTGAGCTAATGTACTATAAACAGAACGGAAGTCTTGCGTATGTTGTATAGAACCATTATCAAGTCGGGTTAAGCTCGGCGTTTTACCATAAATCTGATGTCCTTTGACACTGCCACCCATAACTAAGTGCGCGCCTGCTAAGCCATGATCTGTGCCTTTGCTACTATTTTCTTGGGCTTTTCTTCCGAACTCAGAATAGGTAACTACAATAACATTTTGCCATTTTCCAATCCGCTTCATCACTTTTGCAAAGGTGTCTAAATTGCTTGCTAAGCTATTTAATAGTGCAGCGTGATTACCTGCTTGATTTATATGTGTATCAAAATCACCTAAATCTACTTTATAGGCTGGAATATTAATACCACTATTAATTAAACGAGCCACTGAAGCTAGTTCACTGCCTAAAGGAGTTTTAGAAAAATAACCTGCTAAAGAACGGGTTTTATCCAATTTTTCGCGTAGATCGCCTGCAGAACGCAATACTTCTTGTTCTGTGCGTAATATATGATTGAGTGCTGAATTCGTACTTTGATGTGTTGTACTCTTCATGCGTTCAGAGCGACGAATAAATCCATCTAATGAGCCAATTTTCAAATTACGGCTATGCTTTCCTGCTAATGGCCCTAATTCTTCGCTCATGGATACGCCATTGATCTGGTCATTCCCTGTAAATAGCTGTGTTACCCAGCCTTTTTGATGATGTTGCTTCTGTTGTGATGCCGTTTCCCATATTTCTCGTGAGCGAAAGTGAGAGCGGTTAGGGTTGTTATAACCTAAACCTTGTATCCAAGCCATTTCACCCTTATCCCAGTACTGCTGTAAAGGCCGCAATGAAGCATGCATTCCCATGCCATTTTTCAATTTTAATAAATGATTTTCATGAATACCCAGAGTCGGTCGTAATTTATAATATTCTGCGTCGTGATAAGGGATTAAAGTATTTAATGCATCATTTCCACCTCTCAATTCAACCAGTACAACAATTTTTTCTTGTGGGTTAAGAGGCTTATGTAGCGCATTGGCTGACAAGATTTCAGGCATCATACCTGCAAATGGGGTCAGACTAGCAATTTTTAAAAAGTCACGACGATTCATGTTTTTCTCTAAAGTATTTTTAGTAAATGTTTATTCAATTTTGCGATAAGTTGGGAGAGTAATATTTCCTTTTAAGTTAGTTGATAAGAAGGATCTTGCAATAAACTAGAAACTTTTTCTCGATTACTGGCAGATTCTTTAGGTAAAGGGGATATAGGGGTAGTCGCTAATAGCCATGTTGATAAACCTTTTACCGATAAACGAGGAATTGAATATAACGTATTTTTACTGTTAATGTGGGTAAAATTTACCAACATATTTTTTCGCGCACCGATGGTGTGGGTATTAATCCAATGATCACCACCCGCCCAACCCGCTGGATTAGGGGGTACAAAGAGCTTTTGTCCTAAACTATGACAAAAATCCGTCAAGCGTTTCATTGCAGTACTTTCGGCAGGAACAGGAACTTGGATAGGTAATGCACGTAGTGTTCCTACAATTAATTCCACCGGTGATTTAACTTTAGTACCACGATTGCTTGTAGTCCAAAAGGCTTTACTGTTTAAAACAGCTTTCATTAATGCACTAATTTCATAGTTACTGCCTCGAAAACGCCCTGCCCACGCATGAATAGTTGGCATATCAGGTGCTTCATCGTTAATAAACTCTTTCCAGAACTTTTTAGAAATATTAATTGCTGTTTCAGGGCGTTGTAATAATATTTTAATAATATCATCACCACTTAATCTCCCTGTATGACCTAAAAAAGTGATTGCGCTATAGTCATGTCGCTGGCGTTTGAAAATAAACTTTTTCTTATCACGATCAACACTCCAGCCTGTAAAGGCTTTGGCTGCCGACCTTACATCTTCTTCTGTATAATTGCCTTCACCTAAAGTATAGAGTTCAAGCAACTCTCGAGCAAAATTTTCATTCGGTTCATCTTTACCTTCACCCTTTCCATTTACATTACAATCTAAATAAATCATCATGGCAGGATCACGAGCAACTTCACGTAATAGCACTTTAAAGTTTCCAAGGGCTAAATGCCGAAACAGTTGGTTTTGTTTTAAAATGAGTTCAGGTTGATTGACCTTATCTAAGGATGAGGTGAAGTGGTTATGCCAAAACATAACCATACGTTCAACGATAGGGTTATAAGTATTCAGCATTGTGCCTAACCACCATTCCTGTAACGCTTGTTTATCTTTGCGTAACAGTTCAGTTGCTTGAAGTTGTGATACTCCCCCTTTTTTGACCAAATAACTCCATCGTTTCCAAGAGGTCAAGCGTGGAATAGGCTGTGTCCAATCAGATTTAGATCTTACCAAATTATTAATAACTTCAGCACGTGTACGACCTTGTCTTTTTTTTATAATGTGCCATTCTTCACCTAAGCCTGTGCGTACAGTTAAATGGCGTGCATCGGAAAAACTTAACTGATTCATAGATACCCTTTGCTTCAATTGAGCATTAATTGAGCGAATAAAACAGAACGCGATTATGCAATTACTTGCACTTTAAATCTATATTAAATCATTAATTGTATATAGATTACGATCTGCTTAAACCTTGTATTATATCCCTAGAGAGTAATTTATTAGCACAATTAGCCATCTAAAGTAATAGTTCAATAAATACATTTAATAAAAATAACTAATTCATACTTGAAATACGAGTCCCAAACGATGAACATTACTAAATACTTATATACTAATTAACATAGTAGTGAAAATATTCAAAATCATTAATAATTTCAACGTAGCACTGTTGCTTTTATACATAAGTCTGTGGCAGTAAAGATACAGATTTATATTATTTGTGTGATATATAAAATTTTATTCGTTTTAAAGTAGGCGAACTGAATCGTGCAACTATTCTACGTTTAACAATCTTAATGGACGGTGAATTTTTAAAAGTTTTTGATCTAACGTTTTTAAGCACATATCAAAGTAAATATATTTTTTATTTTTATAATTAAGCCTAACGTGCTTATTAATAATAATTATACGATAAGATGTCACCCCTTTGAGATTAGAGGCGACAGTTGGTACAGACTTTCAACAAATATTTAATGCATCCAAGAAGGTTTTTTGACTTCCTCAGTTTCTCTATTTGTAGATTTATCAACTATTTTAACTGAATTCTCTATCGTGTTGACTATTTCCTGATTAGTAGATTTATTGACCACTTCTTTAGGGGTAGTCGCCGTATTTTTTATCTTTTCTTTAGTCTTTTTTTCTGTTTTTTCCTGTTTAGATTGAGCATTCTTTTTACTCACTTTAGCAGGTTTTTTATCTTTCAGTTTAGTTGCTTTTTTCGATTTTTTCGCCGTCTTTTTACTTGATATAGGTAATTCTTTCTCAATTAAGACAACAATTTCTTTAGTTGCAATTTTTTCATCATCTACTTTTAAAGCAACTTGTTCTGTAGTTGTTGATTTTTGTTCATAAGACTCCGACTCTCCTTTAGATAAATTGTCATCCGATTTAACAGTGTTATTTTTTACCGATTTTTTCGATGTTACTTTATGAGGTTTAGTAACTTTACTTATCTCATTAGGTGTTTCTACTATTTGTTTCGCAGACTGTTTAACTGCTTTTTTTGCTTTATTAACTGGTGTTTTTTCTGTCGATTCAATATTAGGCATAACAATAGTAATTTCTAAAGGTTCTTGATTGTTTACCTGACTGTGTTGTTTTCGAGTGGATTTATGCTTTTCTCCTTTTCGTTGTGGTTTCCCATTTTTAACATGTTTATTGCCATAGGATTTTGCAGGTGTTTTTTCCAGCAATTCTGGCTTCGGTGTTTGGTGCTTTTTAGGCTGTATTTTAGAACTCTTAGGGCTATTTTGATACTTGGTATTATTTTGATTGGACTGTTTTCTGTTTGAGCCCTTATGAGTTGAATTTAGGTATTTATTTGTATTACTCTTGGTCTTTTTTTGCTGATTTTGTTTAAGCTGAGCTTGTTTTTCAGGCTGAGGAGAGACATCTTCAACTTGTTGTTGAGATTGATGCTGTTGTTGCTGTTTGGAGTGATGTGTTTTTCCCTGTTGGCTTACTTTTCTGCGGGCATTATTGCGGGGTTGTTTAGTTCTCTGTCTTTTTTGAGGTATAGACGCTGATCGCATTTTTGGGGATAACTGGCTTTTTTCAGTTTCTGTACTGATTTCGCTATTATTTGACATATTGCCAAACAACGAATTAAAAATACGTTTTACCACGCTTAATGATGTCGGTGTTTTAGTAGGATCAGCTTGAATGCTCGGTGCAGAACTTGCAGGTGTGATGGGAGCAACAGCTGCTTGCATTGGCGTATGATTTTCTATTGGTGGCACAACAGGTTTATGTTTACCTTTATTAGCTTCCTGATCCAGTTGAATTTCATTTTCAATTAATTCATAACTAGACATCGCTTGTTCAGGCATCTCATCTGCCCGCATACGGCTAATACTGTAATGAGGTGTCGTTAAGTTAGGATTTGGCAAAACTAAAATACGGCTCTTTTGACGTTGCTGTAGTTCAGCAATCGCATTACGTTTTTCATTCAGTAAGAAACTAGCCACTTCAACAGGAACTTGCGCCACGACTTGTGAACTCATTTCTTTCATTGCTTCTTCTTCAATCAAGCGGAATATTGATAGTGCTGAGGTTCTAACCCCTCGAATCGTGCCATGACCACTACAGCGCGGACAAATAATCTGACTGGCTTCTTCTAAGGAAGGGCGTAGACGTTGTCGTGACATTTCAAGCAAACCAAAGCGTGAAATTCTACCCACCTGTACTCGCGCACGATCCACTTTTAAAGCATCCCGTAAACGACGCTCTACTTCACGCTGATGTTTATTCGGCATCATGTCAATAAAATCAATTACGACTAGACCACCTAAATCACGCAAGCGTAATTGTCGTGCTACTTCATCCGCAGCTTCTAAATTGGTATTGAGGGCAGTTTCTTCAATATCACTGCCTTTAGTGGCACGAGCAGAGTTAATATCAATAGATATTAATGCTTCCGTGTGATCAATAACCAGTGCGCCGCCTGATGGTAAACGCACTTCTCTTTGGAAAGCGGATTCAATTTGATGTTCTACTTGATAACGACTAAACAAGGGCAGTGTGTCGCTATAAAATTTCAATTTACGCAAGTTATGGGGCATAACAGCGTTAATAAAATCTTCAGCCTGTTTATACACATTCTGTGTATCGATAATAATTTCACCAATATCACTGCGAAAATAATCACGTAAGGTACGGATAATAATATTACTTTCTTGATACAGTAGTGTCGGTGCTTGATGCTGTTTTGATGCTGTCTGAATCGCATTCCAAATAGGCTTTAGATACTGTTCAAAATCCCAAGTGAGCTCTTCAGATTCTCTTGATACCCCCGCAGTACGGACAATAATGCCCATTTTCTTAGGAATATCTAATTTAGCTAGATTTTCTTTTACTTGACGACGGTCATGTCCACTGATACGACGTGAAACACCGCCTGCACGTGGATTGTTAGGCATAAGGACTAAATAACGTCCCGCTAAACTGATATACGTCGTTAGTGCCGCGCCTTTATTACCCCGCTCTTCCTTCTCGACCTGTACTAAAATTTCTTGCCCCTCTTTTAGTACTTCTCTAATTGAAGGACGACCTTTAAAGGAGGATGGGTCTTTAAGCCAATATTCCCGTGAGACTTCTTTAAACGGTAAAAAGCCATGACGTTGTGCGCCGTAATTAACAAAACAGGCTTCTAAACTCGGTTCAACCCGAGTGATGACTGCTTTATAAATATTGGCCTTTTTTTGTGAACGATGAGTGTGTTCAATATCAAGATCATATAGTTTTTGCCCATCGACCATTGCTACGCGAATTTCTTCCGCTTGGGTCGCATTAATTAAGATGCGTTTCATATAAGTAACTCGTTGTTATTTTAGGATTATTTCCTAAAGGTTATGTAAGTTACCTTTGCTGAGGAGAAATATATAAAATGTTAAGAGTGATAATTGTTTGCCTTAGCGTCTGACTGTCTCGTTTAATTATTACGAGTAAACTGCCATCCATATTGATAGATGATAGGTTTAATCTTAGTTAATATTGCTAGTCATTACTAGCGAATAAATTTCGTTAATCGTTGTGTCGTTGTTCTAACACGGTGTCAAAAAAGAAAGATAAAGAATATGCTAATATTTCATATAGCTATATCAATTTTCTATCTTTTAGAGTTGCCCACTTATTCTATAATTTATATAAATTAAGCTTTGTACTTATCTCTTAAATTACCAAACTATGCCTATTCTGGTATCTTTTTATCTTATTTGTTATCAAAGAGTTGATTGCTCTTTCTGAGCTAAAACTCTCTGATGAATTCATTTCTCTAGCAAGGGTATACTACGAAATAGTATTGCTCGTTCTATTATTATTGAACCTTGAGCAGTGTTTGCACACGCACAATTTGTGCATTTGCTTTAAATTTTAATATAAGCTTCTGAGTGAGTCAGACTTACTATTCCTCAAATAGAGGGTCAGTATGGCTGTTCTAGCATAAATATGCTAACTCAACAAAAGAGGGTCGAATATATCAATACAAGTGCTGAGTTACAATTTAAATATCACTTAGTGTCTAATTAGCTGTAAATCGGTTAATAGATAGTTAATTTTGATAGAGGCATTAGTTATATTAATTACTATTTAGGCTCTTTTTAGATGTATTTTCAGCGTAGCGATAATGTCCTGTAATCGGAAATGCAAATAAAATATCATCAATTTGGGGACCATTGGCAATATTATGTACCACCATATAACGGTCAGGGTCTGAGGTTGCGACATCAACCATAATACCAATGTGAGGAAACTTGGGGGTGATTTGCCAAGTGACTAGATCACCCGGTTGATAGTCTTTTGCATCTTCTGTAATAGGTAGATTTTCGCCAAATCGTTTAAAGAAAGCTTGCAAGTTGTAAACACGTCGATGATCAATATTGGTATCTGTCTTTTTTGAACCCCAGATTTTTTTAGCAGGGTACTGCTTAAAGTTTTTCGCCATATCTTCATGCACAAGCTGTTGTAAATCCATGCCTAAACTTCGATACGCCCGAATCACAACATCAGTACAGACCCCTCTGTCATCAGGAACATCACCCATTGGATAAGCAATTTTCACATATTTGGGATCATAAACTACTGAGTGCATTGTCCGTTCAATTGCCGCTTTAGAAAGGTGATCAAAAAAGCTTAGAGGACGAAGCTCATTTGGTATTACTACTAGTTGATCATTCTGGGGATTAATCTTTCCAACTGAGGGTGATACAGCACTTTTATTCATACTTTTGGGCAATATATCGACAGTATCTGTCCTATTTATTTGCATAATATACAAACCTATTAATATTGCAATCAGTGTAAAAATCACTACGAAAGCGATTAATTTTTTCATTCTGTAAACTCCATGTTAGAAAGGATTGATATATTGAGGCATAATAGATAATTCCTCATGAATATTTATGATTACTTTTATGCCTTACTACGTATTTGAAATTACTCAACCAACTCCCATTCTAAAAAACCTTAATTTAAAGGATAGCTTTGAAGAATATCGTGCAGCCCGTGTTCTAGCACGTTCTCTACGCGCAGATTTACCTGCAAATACACCTATCATGATAAAAATTATTCATGCAGCCAGTTTATTAGAAGCGGAGGAACAATTATACGAGAAGCGTGATAAACCCATCTTAAGAGAATGGGAAAAATAAATTTCATGAAAGTCACTATCACAAAAATAACACAAAATACTGGACTCTCTCTTTCTCTTTATTTATTACTTAGCCCTCATTTGCTCGCCAATAATCAATGGCAATATTGCGAGCCAAAAACGGGCAAGCAAACCCGTTTTAGCCCATCTGAAAATTTAAGTATCGATGATATTTATATTGAAGCGGATCAAGCACTATTACGCGATGAAGGCATTTCTGAGCTTAATGGCGATGTCATTATCATCAAAGGGAGCAATCAACTTTTCTCAGATACAGCTAAATTTAATCGTTTGGCTGAAGAAATACTGGCTAAAGGTCATGTCCGTTTACAGACTGATAATTTAAGTCTAGAAAGTGATCAAGTGGCTTTTAATCTAGCTAATAATAACGGCACTATTAACAATGCCTATTATCAAGTTAATAGTCCCAAGGGTAAAAATAATGGACAAGGAAAAAGTCAGTTAATTAAACGACAGGGTAAACAGCATACTGAATTGCATAATGCTGATTATTCTACTTGCCCTGTTGAGCAGCCGAGTTGGAAAATCAGCTCTTCCAAGATTAGTTTAGATCATGAAAAAGAGGTGGGTACAGCGCGTAATATTACCTTGAAAGTCAGCAAGCATAATATTCCAGTGTTCTACTTTCCTTACTTTTCCTTTCCACTCAGTGATCAACGTAAATCAGGGTTTTTAGTCCCTTCGTATAAAAATACCGATAGTTCAGGTTTGGGTGTTTCGATTCCCTATTATTTTAATTTAGCCGAGAATTACGATTACACCTTAACACCCACGATATTAACCAATCGGGGCTTGATGCTCGGAAATGAGTTTCGCTATATTGCTGAAAGTCATCAGGGTGTTTTAAATTATGAAATACTACTGAATGATAGAAAACGTAATGACGAGAATCGCTATCACTACAATGTACAGCATTTCTCACAGTTAACAGAACGGACTCGGTTAAGTTTAGAAGCAGAAGGTGTGTCAGATTCTGATTATTTTGATGATTTAAGTGGTACTTTGCAAGCATCCAGTCGTACTGCCTTAAAACGTCAACTAGACATTAATAGTCAGGGTGATTCATGGGATTTCCTCGCTCGTATCCAAGATTATCAACTCTTAGATGGAGGTGAAGAACCTTATTCACGTTTACCGCAATTAAGTCTTAATTATCGTCCTCAACACAATTTCTCTGACACCGATTTTTCAATTGAAACCGAGTTTGTTAATTTCAGTAAAAAGAATACTAATAATATTGCCACAGGCTCTCGTTTTGATATTAATGCTAAAATTACCAAACATTTTGCAGGAGCTGGCTATTTTATAAAACCTGCGGTCAGTTTACGTCATACCCAATATGAGCTGGATTTACATGGTGCAAATGGTAATACTAGCCCTAGCCCTTCTCGTAGCTTGGCAACGGTAAGTATTGATAGTGGTCTCTATTTTGAACGTGATATGGATCAAGGTAAAAAAATACAAACACTTGAACCGCGCTTATTCTATACGCATACCCCTTATACCGATCAAAATGAGATTCCTATTTTTGATACGGCCAAAAATAGCTTTAGTTATAACCAGTTATTTAGTTCTAATCGCTTCTCAGGTAAAGATCGTATTGAAGATGCCAATCGTTTATCTGCTTCTTTAAGTAGCCGTATCTTGGATAAGCAAAATGGAGATGAATTATTTCGTGCCAGTATTGGACAAATTTTCCATTTTTCTGATCGTAGGGTCACTATTCCAACTGAAACGGTTGAAACAGACAGTCGTTCAGAGGTAGCGATTGAATTTTCGGGTCAGGTCGCTAAAAATACCCGCATTGCTTCCACTTCATTATGGGATGTTTCCAGCAATGCCTTTCAATCTGGAGCATTACAACTACACTATAAAGACGATAAAAATCGCTTAGTCAATATTGGCTATCGTCACCGCAAAGATGAATTAGAACAAAGCAATTTATCTTTGGCTGTACCCATCGAAAAAAATTGGTCTCTGATTGGTAGTTGGGATCATGATTTGCAAAATAATCGTGACCTTGAGAATGTAGTTGGAGTGGAATATGGCAATTGCTGTATAAAGTCCCGCTTAGTCGCGCGTCGTTATCTCACATCAGATAATAATACTTATGATAACGCGTTGTTTGCAGAGTTTGAATTTAAAGGACTGGGTTCAGTCGGTGACTCAGCGAAACGCATTTTGGAAGATAGAATTTATGGTTATGACTAAAACACCTTTTATGAAGCAGCTTAGCATTGCATTAAGTAGCACGGTATTAAGTATTGCCGTATTAAGCAGCTCTCTTGCACACGCTAATACACCACTGGATAAAATTGCCGCTGTGGTGAATAGTGATGTCATTATGTTAAGTGAAATTGCTAACCGTGCCAAAGTTTTACGGGCTAGTTCAAAGCAAGCGGCTCGTTTTACACCCAAACAATTACAAGCAGAAGCACTGGATAATTTAATTCTTGAACGCTTGCAAATGCAGCAAGCAAAACAACGGGGTATTGATATTGATCCTGTTAGTTTAAATAAAACCTTAGAAAAAATTGCACGGCGTAATAAATTATCGATGGGACAGTTTCGCCAAGCATTGCAAGCACAGGGGATGAATTACACTGAATATCGCAAACAAGTGCGTAATAAACTGGTAATGGAATCCTTACGAAAACGCCAAGTTGATAGTCGTATTAATGTATCTCAACAAGAAGTACAGGATTTAATCGTTAGTCAAAGTGCTAAATTGAATCAAGGGGTGCAATATCAACTCCAACACATTTTAGTTTCTGCTCCCAATGGTATTCCGATTGCACAATCTAATGCTGCAAAGCAACGGGCTGAAAAATTACGAAAACAAGTCATTACGAGTAATAACTTTGATGCAGTTGCTAAGTCGTCTTCAGATAATTATGCCGCTGAAAAAGGCGGTAATTTGGGTTGGCAGAATGCAGAAAAATTACCTAAATCTTTTAATCGCGTCTTAAGTTTGCTAGAAGTTGGGGCGATTTCTGACGTAGTGCGTGATCCTAAAGGTTTTCATATTCTTAAGTTACTGAATAAACGGGGTGGTCAACAGGCAGGGAAAAATTCAGTCACTAAAGCGAGAGTACAACACATCTTAATTAAGGTCGATGCTAAACGTAGTAATGCACAAGCTAAGCAAGTAATTGATGAAGTTAGTCAGAAATTACAACAAGGTGCGAATTTTTCTGACTTAGCCAAACAGTATTCAGATGATTTAGGTAGTAAAGCCAGTGGTGGTAATTTGGGCTGGGTATCTGAAAAATCCTTAGTACCTACTTTTGCTAAAGTCATGAAACAACAGCCTATTAATCAAGTCAGTCCAGCTTTTAAAAGTCGCTTTGGGTGGCATGTTTTACAAGTATTAGAAAGACGACAAGCTGATGTCAGTACCGACCGCTTAAAGCTAAAAGCTCAAAAATTTTTAGGTCAGCGTAAATTAGAAGAAGAATATGATGCATGGCTACAACGGCTAAAAGGTGAAGCATATATTGAATATCGTATTCCAATGGGGAATGGTATTCGTTTAAAATAGTTGCATTATTTTAAAATAGGTTGTAACTGAAATGACAAGTAAAATAGTAATTACGGCGGGTGAGCCTGCGGGTATCGGTCCTGATATTGTCTTACAGGCATTACAACAGCAACAGTGGGAACAAGAACTCATTGTCATTGGTGATCCTGAATTACTGGATTATCGAGCCAGACAGTTAGGTTTTAATATTCAATTTAAAATCTATGATGCCACACAAAACAGTCATGTTATTCAAGCAGCAGATAAAACCATTATTACGGTTTTACCTGTATCTTGTCCTCACCCTGTGGTCGCAGGTCAATTAGCCTCTGAAAATGCACATTATGTTCTGGAAACCTTAGAGATAGCCGCAAAAGGTTGTTTAAGCGGTGAATTTGCAGCGATGGTAACCGCGCCGATTCATAAAGGTATTATCAATGATGCAGGGGTCAAATTTAGTGGTCATACAGAATTTTTAGCAGAACTGACCCAAACCCCTTTACCCGTTATGATGTTAGCAGCGGATAAATTACGGGTTGCCTTAGCAACCACACACTTACCTTTATCAGAAGTGAGTGCAGCCATTACTGAAGACTTATTAGATGATGTATTAACCATTATTCATCAAGAC
This sequence comes from Thiotrichaceae bacterium, assembly GCA_015486375.1. GTDB lineage: Bacteria > Pseudomonadota > Gammaproteobacteria > Thiotrichales > Thiotrichaceae > S015-18. Next base: position 6,982 of record WFRR01000097.1, on the reverse strand, counting down.
CTACAAAGTAAATTTTCTATCTCTAATCCCCATATTCTCGTGTGTGGACTCAATCCTCATGCAGGTGAAGGCGGGCATATGGGACATGAAGAAATTGAAACGATTGAACCTGCTTTAGACAAGATGCGACAAAAGGGCATGAATATTAGTGGTCCCTTACCTGCGGATACATTATTTACCCCTAAATACCTTGATGGCGCGGATGCGGTATTAGCGATGTATCACGATCAGGGTTTGCCTGTGCTTAAATATGTTGGCTTTGGCAATGCGATTAATATTACGCTGGGTTTACCCATTATTCGTACTTCGGTGGATCATGGTACGGCATTAGATTTAGCTGGCACAGGAAAAGCCAGTATTGGTAGCTTATTAGCAGCGATTAATTTAGCTTGTGAAATAAGTTAGTTATCCTGATGATGCAAAATCAATATGGTAATTCAAACAATACGCAACAATGGCAATTTTGGATTGATCGTGGGGGAACATTTACGGATATTGTGGCAAAAAAGCCTGATGCAACGATTATTAGTCGTAAGTTATTATCAGAAAATCCATCTCAATATTCAGATGCCGCTATTGAGGGCATTCGAGATTGTTTGAATCTTTCCAAAGATCAGCCAATCCCGACTGAAAAAATTGCAGTGGTACGCATGGGAACAACCGTAGCGACAAATGCTTTATTGGAACATAAAGGCGAGCCATTATTGTTAGTGACCAATAAAGGTTTTAAAGATGCACTACGGATTGCTTATCAGCAACGTCCTGATTTATTTGCTTTAAATATTGAATTACCTGAGATGTTGTATGCTTCTGTACTAGAAGTTGATGTTCGCATGGATAGCAACGGTAATATTTTGCAGCCGCTGGAACAGCAAGCCGTTATTAGCGCATTGCAAGCAGCATATGATCAGGGTTTACGTAGTGTTGCGATTTTATTTATGCACGCTTATCGTTATCCTCAAGATGAAAAAACGGTGGCTAAACTGGCAAAACACATTGGCTTTACCCAAATTTCTAGCAGTCATGCCAGTAGTCCTTTAGTTAAATTTATCAGTCGTGGCGATACCACGGTTATTGATGCCTATCTTTCTCCCATTTTACGTCGTTATATCGAACAATTTTCGCAACAACTACCCAATGTTCCCCTTTTATTTATGCAATCCAATGGTGGTTTGACGCACTCTAAATTCTTTCAGGGTAAAGATGCCATTTTATCAGGCCCCGCAGGCGGTGTAGTCGGCATGGTTAAAACGGCAAAAGCGGCAGGATTTGAGAAACTGATTGGTTTTGATATGGGAGGGACATCGACGGATGTCTGTCATTATCAAGGCGAATATGAACGCAGCGTTGAATCACAGATTGCAGGATTTCGAATTCGCGCACCAATGATGCAAATTCATACGGTTGCAGCGGGTGGCGGTTCAATTTTAAACTTTGATGGCGCACGTTTACGGGTAGGACCTGAATCAGCAGGCGCATTTCCTGGTCCTGCGGCTTATCGTAATGGCGGTGAACTCACGGTTACAGATTGCAATGTTATGTTGGGTAAATTACCCATTGACTATTTTCCTGCTATCTTCGGGAAGAATGCCGATCAACCCTTGGATCATGAAATTGTTAAACAAAAATTTGAACAACTTGCAGAGACTATCAATCAAGCAATTAAGCCAACGAATCAAGCAGACAATACAGCAATACGCTATAGCGCCAAAAGTGTTGCGGAAGGTTTTCTAAATATTGCAGTTGATAATATGGCGAACGCTATTAAAAAAATATCTGTGCAACGCGGCTATCATATTGCTGATTACACTCTGTGTTGTTTTGGTGGGGCAGGCGGTCAACATGCTTGTTTAGTCGCTGATGCACTGGGGATCGAGAAAATTTTTCTTCACCCTTATGCAGGTGTTTTATCTGCTTATGGTATGGGTCTGGCGGATATTCGTAAAATATCCACGCAAAGTATTGAATTACCTTTGAATCAAGACTTAATGCTCCATTTACAATCACATTATAAAAAATTGATTCAGCAGACTCAAACACTGATTCAACAACAAACCCAGCAAAAATGTACTGAGAAAGTTGTACAACGCATTATTTGTCGTTATCAAGGCTCAGATAGTAGTTTAACGCTGAATTTTTCTGACTATGCGTCTATCTGCCAACAGTTTGAACAACAACATCAACAACAATTTGGCTTTAGCAGTACACAAACATTAGTTGTGGAACGTTTAGAAGTCGAAGTGATTGCCGCTATTATTCAAATAGATACGCCTGAAGCGTTTTCCAATTGTTTAGAAACACAAAATATAAGCTCTATAAAACCTTTAAAAGAAAGTGACCGTGATTTAGGCAAAAAACCTGCTAAAAAATTATATTTACGTCAACAATTAAAAGTGGGTGAAATAATCCAAGGTGAAGCGGTTATTAGTGAGAAAAATGCCACGACCGTATTAGAAAAAGGCTGGCAAGCGGAAGTCTTAGCTGATCAGAGTTTATTGCTAAGTCGTTATCAAACTCGACCGAGTATGACCGCAGTGGGTACAGATGTTGATCCTGTCATGCTGGAAATCTTTAATAATTTGTTTATGTCTATCGCTGAACAAATGGGCTTTGTATTAGAAAAAACAGCAGTATCTGTCAATATTAAAGAACGTTTAGACTTTTCCTGTGCCATTTTTGATGCAAAGGGTAACTTGGTTGCCAATGCTCCCCATATGCCTGTGCATTTAGGCAGTATGAGCGAAAGCATTAAAACCATTATTAAGGAAAATGCCAAAACCATGCAGGCAGGCGATGCTTTTATGCTGAATGCACCTTATAACGGGGGTACACATTTGCCTGATATTACCGTTATTAAACCCATTTTTGATAGTGATTATCCGACTTACAAAAAGCGTGATATTAAACAGGCATCAATTGATCATGTTTCGATAAAAAGACCCAAAGTCATTTTTTATGTTGCTTCACGCGGACATCATGCCGATATTGGGGGAATTAGCCCCGGTTCTGTCCCACCGAATAGTCAATCAGTTGAAGAAGAAGGTATTTTGATTGATAACTTTTGTATTGTGAAACAAGGGGTTTTTCAGGAGGCCGCGATTAAGCAACTTTTATTATCAGGGGATTATCCTGCGCGTAATATTGCTTATAATTTGAGTGATTTTAGAGCGCAACTGGCCGCTTGTGAAAAAGGCGCGTATGAATTAAATAAGGTTATTCAACATTATGGCTTAGATACAGTATATGCCTATATGCGCTATGTACAAGATAATGCTGAAGAAGCGGTACGGCGTATTATTAGCCAACTTAATGACGGTCACTACTGTTATGAAATGGACGATGGTAATCAAATTTGTGCCAAAATTACCATTAACGCCAAAGAACGTTCGGCTTGTGTGGATTTCACAGGGAGTAGTCCACAACATATCGGCAATCTGAATGCCCCGACTTCGATTAGCAAAGCAGCGGTATTGTATGTGTTTCGCTGTTTAGTCAAAGATAATATTCCTTTAAATCAGGGCTGCTTAAAACCGATTAAGATTATTATTCCTGATGATTGTCTACTTAACCCACACTATCCTGCCGCCGTGGTCGCAGGTAACGTTGAAACATCACAATATATTGTTGATACCTTATTTGCAGCATTAGGGGTTATGGCAGCCTCTCAAGGCACAATGAATAATGTGACATGGGGAAATGAAGACTATCAATATTATGAAACCTTATGTGGTGGTGCAGGTGCAACAAAAAATAGACACGGAACATCAGCCGTACATACGCACATGACCAATTCACGTTTAACCGATCCTGAAATCTTAGAACAACGCTTTCCTGTATTACTGCAAGAATTTTCAATTCGTCAGTATTCAGGCGGTAAAGGGCATTATCAAGGCGGTGATGGCGTTTGTCGTAAGACACGTTTTTTGGAAACAATGACTGCAAATATTTTGTCAGGGCACCGACGTATTGCACCTTATGGAATGGCAGGTGGAAAAACGGGAAAATGTGGACAGAATTATATTATTCGAGCGAATGGGAAAAAACAAAAAGTGGCAGGAACGATGTGTTCCGTTTTAGAAAAAGATGATGTTTTAGTGCTTAAAACCCCAGGAGGTGGAGGCTTTGGCTTAGAATCTAAAAAACCCACTTAGATATTAATATCTAAGTCGGTTTTTTGAAATTTTATACGATGCTAACATTGGCTGCTTGAGGACCTTTTTGTCCGTCTTCAACATCAAATGATACTTCTTGACCTTCATCTAATGTTTTAAAGCCGTTTCCAGTAATCGCTCTGAAATGAACAAATACATCATTGCCATTTTCACGCTCTATAAAACCGAAACCTTTCTTCTCATCGAACCATTTTACCTTGCCTGTTGTACTAGCCATAAGTAATCTCCAAATATTAATTAATTGTAACAGTTGTTTTTACACAACCTATAAATGCTGAAAAATGCAGGAATATTACTTACGAACAAACTTAAACATTGCACGGACATAAATACCTATCTGTAATCTTTACCAGCGCGAGAAGTGTAACGCATCTTAAGACAAAGTAAAGTAAATATTTTGAAAAAATGTCTAATGAATGAGCCATTTTGAAGCAATATATAGATTTAAAAGCATTTTTAAATAGGATATTTAAACAAAACAAACAAACTGTATTGATCTGCTTACGTATGCTAGATTAAGCACTTAACTATTTATTTTAATGATTAAGCATGCCTGAATCTATTCCCAGCCACAGTGTTGGTCTTGTTCAACCTCAACATCTCTATTTCGATCAAGCCTTAAAACTTGACTGTGGTCAAACACTTAATAAGTATGAATTGGTTTATGAAACTTATGGTCAATTAAACGCTAATAAATCCAATGCCATCTTGATTTGTCATGCGCTTTCGGGCGATCATCATGCGGCAGGTTACCATAGTATGGAAGATCGTAAACCGGGCTGGTGGGAATCGGCTATTGGCTCTGGTAAGCCTTTTGATACGGATAAATTTTTTATTGTTTCCTCTAATAATATTGGTGGTTGTAAGGGTTCAACAGGCCCCAATACACTTAATCCAGACACCAATAAGCCCTTTGGGGCAGATTTTCCCATTGTAACCGTGAATGACTGGGTACACTCTCAAGCTCAATTAGCAGATAAATTAGGCATTGAACAATGGGCGGCTGTCGTCGGCGGTAGTATGGGGGGAATGCAGGTAATTCAGTGGTCAATTAATTATCCTGAGCGTTTGCGTAATGCGGTTGTCATTGCTGCTGCACCGCGTTTATCTGCCCAAAACATCGCTTTTAATGAAGTGGCTCGACAAGCGATTATAACTGACCCCGATTTTCATGATGGACATTTTTATGCTCATAATGTTGTGCCTGAGCGAGGTCTAAAATTAGCTCGGATGTTAGGGCATATTACCTATCTTTCAGACGAATCAATGGGTAAAAAGTTTGGACGAGAATTACGAGAAGGCAAAATAAAATTTGGTTACGACATCGAATTTCAGGTTGAAAGTTATTTACGCTATCAAGGACAAGCCTTTGTACATCGCTTTGATGCTAATACATACCTATTAATGACGAAGGCATTAGATTATTTTGACCCTGCCGCAGAGCATGGCGATAGCTTAAGTGCTGCATTTGAAAAAGCCCAAGCGCGGTTTTTTGTGGCTTCTTTTACCACAGACTGGCGATTTTCACCCAAGCGTTCTCAAGAAATTGTGCGAGCATTGCTTGAAGCGAATAAATCAGTCAGCTATGTTGAAATTGAAGCGCCTCAAGGTCATGATGCTTTTTTAATCCCTATTCCTAATTATTTTTCTGCCCTTCAAGCCTTTATGAATAATGTCGCAGAGGAGTGTCACTAATGCGTGCTGACTTAAATAGAATTCGTAATTGGATCAAACCGAATAGCCGTGTTTTAGATTTAGGCTGTGGTGATGGCACATTGCTGCATCATTTACAGACACACCATAAAGTACAAGGTTATGGAATTGAAATTGATCATAAAAAGATCACTCAATGTATAAAAAAACAAGTCCCCGTGATACAAGCCGATTTAAATCAAGGTTTACAACAATATTTTGGTGATAATTCATTTGATTATGTAGTGATGGCGCAAACCTTACAAGCCACAGAACGTCCTGATTTACTTATTAGAGAAATGTTACGCGTAGGTAAAGAAGCCATTGTCACCTTTCCTAATCATGCTCATTGGCGTAATCGCTTTTCATTAGGGGTGCGAGGCAAAATGCCTGTTACGCGTACTTTGCCACATCAATGGTATGACACACCGAATACACATCTTTGTACTTTGAGAGACTTTGAGGTTTTATGTAAAAATCACGACTTTCATATTATTAAGCGAGAAGTGGCTGATCATAGCCATGAGCAAGATGCACTGATGAAATATTTCCCCAACCTTTTTGGTGAAATCGCAATTTATCACTTAAGTAAGAAATAAGATTTAGACAACACTTTATAATTTCAAACGCTCGTCTATCCCCAATGGGTATAACCTAATTCAGGTTTTTCTATCCCAAATAGGTCTGAACTAACTTAGGTTTTTCTATCTCTTTTGGGTATAACCCAAGTTGGGGCATACATTGACATCCTCCCCTCCCTAAAGGAAGGGGATTCCTCCTACGAGCGTTTGATGTCCCAAACGGAGAATGTTCTTTGCCGCATTAATATCTCGATCATGCGTTGTGCAACACGTTGTACAGGTCCATTCTCTTATTTCAAGTCCTGCTCTACCTTTCGGACTGTTGTGGCTAATATCGCCACAACACGAACAGACTTGAGTCGTGTACGCGTCGTTGACTTCAATAAACACTGATTGCATCCCTTTGGATTTATAATCAAGCTGTGTTTTCAGCATGTACCAGCCTGCATCTAAAACAGATTTTGCCATTTTAGTTTTTGCGAGGGCTTGGCTACTGACGTTGCCGACAACGATTAAACGGTTTTCTTTCACCAATTG
>WFRR01000096.1 GCA_015486375.1 Thiotrichaceae bacterium | reverse complement strand
TGTTTATTATGATCACTGTGTTAATACGACTCAACTGCTTGCTGAGGCGCTTAATTTGAAAAAGGACGAGTACCAATTGTGTTTTCAGTCAATATTTGGCCGCGAAGAATGGCTTAAGCCGCAAACCAAAAATAGCTTAGAGTCTTTGGCGCAAAACGGTACTCAACACGTACAAGTGATCTGTCCTGGTTTTTCTGTTGATTGTTTAGAAACCATAGAAGAGATCGATGAAGAGAATAGAGAGTATTTTATGGAAGCTGGTGGTAAGGAGTTTAGCTATATTCCTGCGTTGAATGACCGTGATGACCATATACAAGCACTCTCAAGTATTATTGCACAACAACTCTAATAACTACGCATAATTTATATTATGTTAAATAATAACTTTAGTATTTAGAATTAAAACAAATCACTCGCCCTATTCCACTTGACTGGGTTTATACAACTGAACTGGCTGATAACCTAAATTAATATAATCATTAATTTTTGCAGGTCCGCTAACTGTGACATCAACAATATCAAGATAACTATTCGGATCTATGCCGAACCATGAAGAATGCGTGCCACATACGTGTAAGTTAACATTATCTTTACGCACTAAGTCTTCCAAGATCGAAATTGCTTTTTTTTGGCGTTTAGCCCTTTTCTTAATCAGTTGAAACTGCTCTCTACCATGTGATACTACGGCAATCTCAATTTCGGGATATTTTTCCTTCAATTGCATTCTTAAATCCTGAATCATTGGTGCTGCCCACTCCCAAGTGCTTTTATCATTTTCAACTAGTTCAAATACCACGCCGACAGGTTCGTCATTACCCTGTATAAGTCGATTAACACTAGGGTGTGTGTAATTAGCTATTACAGCACTACTTAATAGTAATAACACCAATACTTTAAATTTGATCATGTATTAACGCCTTATCTTGTTTTGTTTAGTTATCATTGTATGCCTTACTCTTTATAATGGCAAACATGCATAATCAGATCTTTAATATTCAACTTAAGAATAATAAGCGGAATTTTGAATGCTCAGAAAATGATTCCATTCTCGAAGGTGGGCTTCGTCACGGTTTGGCGATGCACTACGAGTGTAGCAATGGCACTTGTGGTGCCTGTGTCGCCAAGCTTGTTGATGGTGATATTAAGCAAATAAAGCACCACGACTTCATTTTAAGCGATGATCAAAAAAATCAAGGTGAGTTTTTAATGTGCTGCAACGCACCTACTGCAGACGTTGAGTTAGAACTGGATTTGATTGGTGATGTAAAGTCAATCGCCATCCAGAATATTGAAATAAAAGTAAAAAAAGTTAGTTTTATTAATGATAATTTAGCCATTATTACCGTTAGAACGCCCCGTTCTAAAACACTGCAGTTTATGGCGGGTCAAGATGTTGAACTATCTTTTAAAGGCAACACCTCGCGATATCCGCTTGCCTCTTGCCCTTGTCACGGTATGGAGCTAGAGTTTCATATTAGAAATATGCCTGAAGACGCTTTTGCCACCGCCCTGTTTGACAAAAAGATTAAGTCTAAATCTGTCATAGACTTAGAGGGACCTAAAGGCATCTTTGTGCTTAAAGAATCCTCAACGCGACCAATGGCATTTATCGCCTGGGATAGTGGCTTTGCGCCAATTAGAAGCTTAGTAGAGCACGCTTTCTCATTAGAAATGCCTAACCCGGTGTATTTTTATTGGGCCTACCCTGCCGATGAACAATCCCCCTACTTAGAAAACCATGCAAAATCTTGGCAAGTGATTATGGATGATTACACTTATACGCCTATTGCCTGTAAGTTTGATCGATCGAATAAAAACGATTGTCAAAAAGTGGCAAAACAAATTTTTAATTCCTTAGATTTAAACATCATTAATCAATCTGATTTATATGTTTCGGCGCCAGCTGAAGTGTTGATCTATTTAGGTGAGTTATTACTCGAAAATGGCCTGAATGAATCCCAATTAATCGCATCCCCTATTTAACAGTTCGTTCACCCTAAACAGGGTTATGATAGAACCATGCTTGTCATTTATTATGTAGCATTGGTTATCGGTATAACCGTTTTATTTTCTAGAGTTGAACGGTCTTTGCCTTTTTTTGTTATTGTTTTCTCAGTAGCAACACTTTATTTAATTATTGACTTAGAGTTAAGCCAGATCATTATTTTGGTAGTGGGATCTATTCTATTATTAATTAATTTAATCTTGTTTGTTCCATTTTTTAGATTGTTGTTGATTAAACCGATTGTTTCTCGTTTTATAAATACAACAAAACTTAATATCAGTGAGACTGAGAAAGTAGCTATGGAGTGCGGTGACACTCACTGGGAAAAGCAACTGTTTACTAATCAGCTTTATTGGAATGAATTATTAAACGTTGAAACTAAGCCTTTGAGCGCTATAGAGCAAGATTTTATTCATAAAAAAGTACCCCAACTTTGCGATACTTTTAATCAGTTTGGCTTAACAGACAAGACTCTAGATCAAATAAAATCAGCAGGATTTTGGTCACTTAACATTCCTAAAAAATATGGTGGTTTAGATTTTTCTGCACAAGCACATGCAAAAATTTTAACTCAATTATCAAGTTGCAATACTTCATTGGCTGTCACAGTGATGGTGCCAAATTCTTTAGGTCCAGCTGAATTAATTTTGCATTATGGTGCAGATGAGCAAAAACAAGATTTATTACCAAAATTAGCAACGGGTGAGCATATCCCTTGTTTTGCCCTCACTTCAACCGATGCCGGTTCAGATGCTGGTGCTATGGTTGATTCTGGGGTGATTTGTCAGCAGGATTACAATGGTAAAAATACCTTGGGTATTCTCCTAAATTGGGATAAGCGCTACACTACCCTTGCACCAATGGCGACACTCATTGGGCTTGCCTTTAAAACCTATGATCCTGATGGCTTAATCGGTAATCAGTCAGATTTGGGTATTACATGTGCATTGGTTGATAGTGCTCTAGATGGTGTGAGCATCGGTCGACACCACCACCCTATTGGTTCTAATTTTAGCAATGGTCCACACCAGGGAAAAAATGTGTTCATTCCAATGTCTGCTGTTATTGGCGGTCAAGCTATGATTGGTCAAGGCTGGTCAATGTTAATGGAGTCGCTCTCCCTGGGTCGAGGGGTGTCGCTCCCATCCTTGTCCTTGGCAGGTGTCGAGCTCAGCCTTAAAACCTCACTTGAATACGCTTTGATTAGAAAGCAATTTAAACAATCATTGTATCGTTTTCAGGGTGTAGCAGAAAAACTAGTCTCTATGGCCGCAGACACCCTAACCATGAAAGCCATGAGCAATTTTCATTTGAACTTGCTCGATCAGGGGCTTAACCCATCTGTGAGTTCTGCGATTTTAAAATACCATCACACCGAATTATTAAGAACCAATATTAATCACGCAATGGATATTCATGGCGGTAAAACGGTTATGTTGGGGCGGCGTAATTATTTGTCTGATATTTACCAAGTGGTTCCCATTGCTATTACCGTTGAAGGGGCTAATATACTGACTCGATCCATGATTATCTTTGGTCAGGGGTTGATGCGTTGCCATCCTTTTTTAAAAGGGGAGCTGGAGAGTCTAGAGAAAAAAGATACGGTCTCGTTTAATCGTTTATTAGGTCATCATCTTGCGCATATTATTGGCGTAAAAATCAAAAGTTTTGTTTTTGCAATCAGTGGTGGTCGTCTTGCTAAGATACCCAAAGGTGTTAAAGGTTTTGAAAAAAATAACTACCAACAGCTCGCCACTTTAAGTGCGAGTTTTGCTTTTTTAGTTGAGATTGTTTTAATGAAATTTGGTCCAAAAATTAAATTTCAAGAAAGTATTAACGGTCTATTTTCTGACCTATTGATTAAGATGTATAGTATTTCTGTTCTGTTGAAATATCGCCAAGCATTGGATAATGACTTTGATGATCTCATTCGTTGGAGTATGCAAAGGCAAGTTCATCAATCACAAGTATTACTTAGTGATATTTGCGATCAATTGAATTTTTCATCTGTGTTCAGGTGGATTACCTTGCCTAGAGGCATTAATCAACCACTCCCTAGTGTCAAACTACAAAATAAAGTGGTTAATCAGTTAATTAATAATCGTAATTTAAAAGATACACTTACAAGTAACGAGTTGTATGCAAAAGATAGCACCCTGGATATATTAGATCAGGCTTATACACTTGCAATACAGTCCGAAAAGATATATAAAAGAGTTAAATATGTTGATACACTTGAAGCCATTGATGCATTATTAGATCAACAGCAAATTAGCATCGACGAGCATCAGTTGTTATCGAATTTAACTGAATTACGTCGAAAAATTTTAGCGGTGGATGATTATGAAGATTAGTCAAGTGGGTATTTTAGGTAGTGGTGTGATGGGTGCACAGATTGCTGCTGTGTTTGCCAATGCTAATATCCCTACTTTATTGTTTGGTAAAGAAGCCCATGTTGAAGATAATTTGAACAATATTAGTGGCTTTAAACCCAAAGCACTCACCCATCCCGATCAACAATCTTGGATTACAGCAGCCTCTTTTGAAAATGATTTAAATCAATTATCCAGTTGTGATTTTGTCATTGAAGCGATTATTGAAGATGTGGATGCCAAGCAAGATTTATTTGCAAAAATATTACCTTATTTGTCTACTAATGTTATTTTAGCAACCAACACTTCTAGTTTAAGCGTTGATCAAATTGGAAAAAATTTGGGAGATTTTCAATCGCAATTTTGTGGCATTCATTTTTTCAACCCACCACGTTATATGTCATTGGTTGAACTGATTTCAACTGAAAAGACTAAGCCTGATTTATTGAATCAATTAGAAGGATTTTTTACCTCAGAATTGGGTAAAAATATTCTCTACGCTAATGACGAGCCCGGCTTTGTTGCTAACCGTATTGGGGTCTTTTCTATTGCCGCATGTATTCATCATGCTGATAGACTAGCACTTGATTTTGATACGGTTGATGCCTTAACAGGGACTAAGTTGAAAAGACCAAAAAGTGCTACTTTTAGAACTGCAGATTTAGTGGGGTTGGATATTCTAAAGCATGTCTTTGATCAGTTTGATCAGGTGCTTAGTGATGACCCTTGGCATGCTTATTTTAAAACACCTCAATGGTTAGAGAACTTATTAAAACAACACGCGCTGGGTGAAAAAACTAAAGCTGGTATTTATAAGAAAGAAGATGGTGAAATTCGGGTTTATCAGACAGAGAGTCAAAATTACAATAAGGCTAATTATGAGATTGAAGCTTCAGTTAAGTCGATCTTAAAAACAGATATTTCTTGTTGGATTGCCGCTCTTAGATCTAATCAACATCCTCAGTCACAATTCCTTTATTCGGTAATAAAAGACACTTGTCTTTACGGTGCTTACCATTTACAAACCATTGCACACTCAGCTAGAGATATTGATTGGGCACTCCATTGGGGCTTTGGCTGGGAAGTGGGGATTTTTGAATTATGGCAAGCTAACGGTGTACAAGCATCATTAGCACTATTCTTGCAAGATGATGCTGATGTATCGATACCCAATTGGATCAATGGAGTGACAGATTTTTATACCGATAAGGGTGCCTATTCTCCTTCTGAAGACGACTACACTCCTTACTCTAAGCATGCAGTTTATGATCGTCAACTCCATCGCCCTACCCTAATTGGTGAAAGTAAACATGGGCAAGGTGTTACTATCTTCGAAAATGACTCAGTAAAATTCTTCCATGAAAACGATGGTATTGCTATTTTTAGTTTAAAAACTAAACTCCACACACTGAATCTTGAGGTCATTGATTCATTGAAGCAAGCGATTGCAATTTCCGAGCAAGAATTTAAGGCCATGATCATATGGCAGGATAGCGCCCCATTTTGTGCAGGTGCTAATTTATATGAAATTGTTGCCGGTGCTAAATTAGGAATGATAGATCATCAAAATTTGTACACCAAGTTTAAGAAGAAAGCATGGCAATTGCTCAAACCAAAATTACCCAATATTGACAACTTAAAACCCATTAACGAGGTGATTGAATTACTTCAACGTGTATTAATGTCGCTTAAATATAGCAAGATACCAATTGTTGCTGCGGTTGAAGGTATGGCACTTGGCGGTGGTTGTGAAATGATGTTGCATTGTGATCGTCGAGTGGTACATGCTGAAAGTTATATTGGCTTAGTGGAAATAGGAGTTGGCTTGCTACCAGCAGGTGGTGGGTGCAAGGAAATGGCAAGACGTGCTGCCAAACACAAAGATTTATTCCCAACATTAGCACAATATTTTGAACAAATAGGTTTGGCTAAAGTTTCTGAAAGTGCACAATTAGCCGTTGATATGGGTTATCTAGATCAACAAGATGTCATTGTTGTACAACGTCTAGAGCTATTATATTTTGCCAAACAACAAGCGCAGATTATGATTGATGAACAATACCGCCCAGAAGATGCAAGCCAAACTTTTAAAGTAGGTGGCGCCACGGCAAAAGCCAATATATTGGCACAATTAACTAACATGAGAACTGGTGATTTTATTTCTGAGCATGATGATTTTATTGCACGGAAAATCGCAGATGTACTCTGTGGTGGTGAAGTTGATGCTAACACCGAAGTTGAGAATCAGTATTTATTAGATTTAGAAAAAAACCATTTTATTGAGTTATTAAAGTTAGAAAAAACCCAAGATAGGATTGAACACATGCTGATCAAGCACAAACCCTTAAGGAATTAATATGTCGCAAGCGGTCTACATTGTTAGTAGTATTAGAACCCCCGTTGGTAAGGCTGGTGGCGTGTTTAAAAATGTACGTCCAGATGATTTGCTTGGTTTTGTTTTGAAATCTTTATTGGTAGACAACCCGAGTGTCGATCCAAGTATGATTGACGATGTGATTATTGGTTGCGCCATGCCAGAAGCTGAACAAGGGCTAAATGTTGCCAGAATATCGTCCCTACTCGCTAATTACCCATACTCAGTGTCTGGCGTGACTGTTAATCGTTTTTGTGCCTCGGGACTACAATCGATCGCCTATGCTGCTGACCGTATCCGCTTAGGTGAGGCAGAAGTCATGGTTGCTGGTGGTGTTGAATCAATGAGCATGATCCCGATGATGGGCCATCACCCCGCTTTTAATATCAAAGTTTTTAACGAAGACAATATTGGTATTGCTTATGGTATGGGCACTACGGCTGAACAAGTAGTTAAGAAATATAAAATTGATCGAGACTCACAAGATCAGTTCGCTTTTGACTCCCATCAAAAAGCCATTAACGCTATCAATGAAGGTTATTTCAAGGACGAGATTAAACCTTACAAAGTCATTAGTAAAACTTATGATTTAAAAATTAAAAATATTCTAAAAAAATCCAGTCTTGTTTCTCAAGATGAAGGCATTCGCTTTGACACCTCGGCAAAACAACTCTCCAATTTAAAAGCAACATTTCATATTAATGGTTCAGTCACAGCAGGCAATAGCTCTCAAATGAGCGATGGTGCTGGCGCTGTCATGCTTTGCAGTGAAAAAGCACTTAAACTTTTTGATTTAACACCAATGGCTCGGTTTGTTGGATATGCTGTAAGTGGTGTTGACCCTAAAATTATGGGCATTGGCCCGGTTTTAGCCATTCCTAAGGTGTTGACACAATGTGGACTTAAACAACATGAAATTGGCCATATTGAGCTTAATGAAGCCTTTGCGGCGCAAAGCTTGGCCGTTATACAAGAGTTGGGCCTTGATCCAAAGGCTGTTAACCCTTTAGGTGGTGCAATTGCACTGGGTCATCCGTTAGGGGCAACTGGTAGCATTAGAACTGCCACCCTACTTCATCATTTAAAAAGAACCAATACACATTATGGCATGGTAACTATGTGTGTGGGTAGTGGTATGGGGGCTGCAGGAATTTTCGAAGCATTATGAATAAAAAAAATACAATTCATACTCGCATTCTCTCCATTGATGGTGGTGGTGTCAGAGGTATTGTGCCTGCGGTTATATTGGCTTATTTAGAGAAAAAACTACAACAACTTAGTGGTAATTCAGATGCTAGAATCGCTGATTATTTTGATTTATTTGCCGGAACCTCAACAGGCGGCCTTATTGTGGCGGGTTTGTTATTACCTGACAAAAATGGCCGACCTAAGTATTGCGCAGAAGATATTGTCAAATTATATTTAAAGAATTCAAAAATTATCTTTCAATCATCATTATTTCAAGGTATTAAATCAGTATCGGGATTATTAGATGTTAAGTATGATGAGGAAGGCGCTCAATTTGTCTACAATCAATATTTTGAAAATCGTGAACTTAGGGAATTATTAAAGCCCTGCCTTATTCCTGCATACGATTTAACACGCGGTAAAAATTATTTCTTTCGCCAACATAAGGCTGTCGTCAGTGATCGACATAATTTTTACTTAAAGGATGTCATGCGTTCAGCAACCGCAGCTATTTCTTATTTCCCTCCAGCTAGTGTCACATCAGTTAACGGACAAGAAAAACGTTGTTTTATCGATGGTGGAATTTTTGCAGTCAATCCATCTCTGTCCGCCTATGCAGAATTTAGATATTTAAACAAACATTTGTATTCTAAAAATACAATGATGTTTTCATTGGGTGGTGGTCGACAAAACACTTACCTTGAATGTGACCAAATAAAGCACTGGGGTGCAATGGAATGGCGTGATACAGGTAGTAATTTAGTGACAACTTCATTATCCGATGCTAGCAACTATCAACTAGAGGCAGTATATAACTCAAACCCAAACTACTTAAGAATCAATCCGTTTATAGATAAAACACACTCAACCAGTTTAGATAATAGCGAAGATGAATATCTGAAATATCTCTATCAACTAGGTAGACAAGCCATTGTTTACAATCAAGTGGCACTTAATAATTTTGCCGCTCAGTTGGTTGAAAGCCATAAGGATGGTGAATTATGATGAACAACCTGCAGCATTTAACACAGTTACTAGATCATGCTTTTAAGGATAAGCCTAATAATCAAGCATTGGTTGGTCTAGATAGTGTGATTAATTATGATCAGCTTCATAGTAACAGTATCTGTTTGGCAAATTACTTATCAGCAAATATTGGTAAAGGTACAGTTGCTATTATGGTGCCTAATCTGTTGGCATTTCCCGTTAGTTTATTTGCTGTTTGGTATGCTGATAGAACAGCCACACTGATTAATCCACTTTATACCAGTGACGAAGTATTAAAACAGTGTTTAGATGCACAAGTGACCACCATTGTTATTGCTAAAGTATTCTACAAAACATTGCACCCAATTATTAAAAAGACGCAAATAAAACACGTGATTACCGTTGAAGTAGGTGACTTACAGCCAACCATTAAACGGCATATTGTTAATCTGATCACCTGTATCAAGCGTAAAACTTTTATGATTCAAAAACGATCAGGGGTCAATTACATCACCCTTAATAAAGCGTTAAAAAAACATGCCAATAATTTGGCAAACAAGCCATTTAAAAATGAAGTGGCTTTACTACAATATACGGGCGGCACTAGTGGCGTATTAAAGGCAGCAACACTAAAACATAAAAATATTTTGGCTAATATTGACCAATTAGAACAATGGTTACCACAAGATATCAATGACAGTAGTTCAATTCTAACCGCCCTGCCACTTTATCATATTTTTGCACTCACCATTAATTGCTTATTATTCATACACATTAAGGCTACGAGTATTCTGATACTCAATCCCAGAGACATTAAGCAATTAATCACACCGATCAAAAAATATAATATTGATGCCATTACTGGCGTTAATACTTTGTTTAGCGTATTAGTGAGACACAGAGAATTTAAAAAACTCGACTGGTCACATCTTAAAGTAGCGGTTTCAGGTGGCATGCCATTGGATAAAAAAGTATCAGACCTATGGCAATCAGTTGTTGGCAAGCCTATTGTGCAAGGGTATGGCTTGACCGAGTGTTCCCCTGTAGTCAGTGCTGAGAGTTACGAAACAAGCGAATACACAGGATCTGTCGGCGAACCTTTGGTTGGTACTACAATTAAAATTTTTGATCAATCATTGCATAATATGCAAACCAATGAGATTGGAGAGATCGGTATTAAAGGACCTCAGGTGATGGATTCTTATTGGCATAAGGAAGAGCTTAATAAGGAAGTGTTCACTGAAGATGGGTATTTTCTTAGTGGGGATGTGGGCTACATAGATGAGAAAGGGCGAATCTTTATTGTTGATCGAGTAAAGGACATGATTATTGTTTCAGGATTTAACGTCTACCCTTGCGATGTAGAGCAAGTATTAAACCAACATCCGGAAGTCATTGAGTCAGCATGCATTGGTATAAAGCATAAAGTTAGTGGTCAATCTGTCAAAGCCTTTGTGGTTAAAAAACCAGGCTCTATATTAGATAAACACACACTTACTGAGCACTGTAAAGAGCATTTAACTCATTATAAAATCCCTAGAAAAATTGAGTGGATTGATTCGTTACCAAAATCCAATGTTGGGAAAATCCTCAAAAGAAAATTGACTCTCTAATTTAGTAAAAAATTCATCTAAAATTCTGTATTTTTTGCTTAATTTATATTAAATTTTTTCACACCTGCTGATGCAAAAGGCTTTGCGCTTTTTATTACCAAAAGGTAATATTATGACATCATAAAATGATGATATTTTTATCTAAAAAACGTCTAAATTTATTTAATTTTTTTTCTGTCTCGCTATCCCTTTTGTAGCAAAACATTCGGCGATATTATTATAAAAATGACAAAAACTCCACTTGCAAATAAAGGCAAAATACACTATATTTAGTTGCAGTTAAATCTAATAACACTATATATAGTGTTTCTCTACTGGGGGAGAAAATGAACGAACACATTCAAGTTACCAAACGAAATGGCATAACAGAGCCTATCGATATGGAGAAAATCCACCGTGTGGTTCACTGGGCTTCTCAGGACTTAGACAAGGTTAGTGTTTCCCAAGTTGAGATCAATGCACAGCTAGCTTTTTTTGATGGTATTAGGACTGAAGATATTCATGAAACTATCATTAAATCAGCCGCTGACTTAATCTCGACAGATGCTCCTGATTATCAATATTTAGCGGCGCGTTTGGCGATCTTTCATTTACGTAAAAAAGCTTTTAAATCTTTCACTCCGCCACACCTATATGAGCATGTTAAAAAGTTTACCGATTTAGGTGTTTATGACACTGACATTCTTGCAAAATATTCTGAGGCAGAGATCAACGAATTGAACGAATATATCGACCACTGGCGCGATATGAAATTCTCTTATGCGGCCGTAAAACAGCTCGAAGGTAAATACCTAGTGCAAAACCGTGTTACTGGTGAAATTTATGAGTCACCACAGTTGCTATATGTATTAGTTGGCATGTGTTTATTTCAAGAGTACGAACCGAAAGCACGCATGGACATTGTTAAGCGTTTTTATGATGCAGTGTCTAATTTTAAAATCTCTTTACCCACCCCAATTATGGCGGGTGTTCGCACTCCAACCCGCCAATTCTCTTCTTGCGTATTGATTGAAGCAGCCGATGATCTAGATTCGATTAGTGCGGCAGCGGGTGCTATTGTTAAGTATGTTTCTCAGCGTGCTGGTATTGGCATTAATGCAGGCAGGATTAGAGCTATTGGCAGCCCTATTCGTGGCGGTGAAGCAACTCATACAGGTTGTGTTCCTTTTTATAAGCATTTCCATACAGCGGTCAAGTCTTGTTCTCAAGGTGGTGTACGTGGTGGTGCAGCCACCCTTTTTTACCCATTGTGGCATTTAGAAGTTAGAGATTTATTAGTACTCAAAAATAACGCAGGTACCGATGAAAATCGTGTTCGCCATCTGGATTATGGCGTACAGTTTAATGGCTTGATGTATCAACGCTTTTTGGTCGATGGTGATATCACCCTATTTTCTCCGCATGATGTGCCAGGTTTATACGATGCCTTTTTTGCTGATCAAGCTGAATTTACGCGCTTGTACGAACAATATGAGCAAGATGACTCTATCCGAAAAGAAACCGTCAAGGCCAGAGAATTATTTGCTAAGTTTATGCAAGAGCGTGCCAATACAGGGCGTATCTATTTACAAAATGTTGATCATTGTAATACCCATGGCGCCTTTGATGCTAAGCAAGCCCCTGTTCGACAATCTAATTTGTGCATGGAAATCACATTACCAACTAAGCCATTGTATTCTGTGCAAGACGAAAACGGTGAAGTGGCCTTGTGTACGCTCTCAGCGGTTAATCTGGGTGCGTTAGACAGTCTTGACGAGCTCGAAGACATTACTGAAATTATTGTTCGCTCATTAGACTCGTTATTGGATTACCAAGATTACCCAATCAAGGCAGCTGAACTTGCTAGTAAAAACCGTCGTACACTCGGCATTGGTGTGACTAACTTGGCGTACTACTTGGCTAAGAATGATGCCAAATATTCAGACGGCTCAGGCAATGCATTGGTTCATAAAACTTTTGAGGCGTTGCAATACTACTCACTTAAAGCATCTAACAAACTGGCCAATGAACTTGGCGCTTGCCCGTTGTTTAATGAAACTCAATATGCTCAGGGTATATTACCAATCGACTCTTACAAGAAAGATATTGATGCCTTTAGCCCAACTGATTTAGCATTAGATTGGGATGCTTTGCGACAAGATATTGTAGCCACTGGTCTTAGAAATTCCACCCTGACTGCGCTTATGCCGTGTGAGAGTTCGTCACAAATTTCTAATTCTACTAATGGCATTGAACCGCCGCGAGGCTTTGTTTCTATTAAGCAGTCTAAAGATGGCATCCTTAAGCAAATTGTGCCAGATTATGAAAACTTGAAAAATAAGTACGAACTGCTTTGGGACATCAAAGACAATGAAGGCTACCTACAGCTTTGTGCCATTATGCAAAAGTTTGTAGACCAATCAATCTCTACCAATACGCATTATGATCCTGCGCAATACGAGGGTAACAAAGTGCCAATGAAGTTGTTCTTGATGGATCTATTAAAGGCTTATAAATATGGTGTTAAAACGCTTTATTACCATACCACTCGTGATGGTGGTGGTGACGATATGCTTGAAAAAGATGATGATAATGCCTGTGCTGACGGCGTTTGTAAACTTTAGGAGGGGAGTAAATGTCATATAGTATTTTTAGTAGAACTGATAGCGATACATTAACCCAGCCTATGTTTTTTGGCGACTCGGTGAATGTTGCCCGATTCGATAAGCAAAAATTTGAAATGTTTGAAAAGCTCACTGAAAAGCAGCTTTCTTTCTTTTGGCGCCCTGAAGAGATTGACGTCTCCAAAGATAAAATTGATTTTTCTAAACTTTTACCTAACGAAAGACATATTTTTATCTCTAATCTACAATACCAAATCCTGCTAGATTCGGTACAAGGTCGTAGTCCAGTCATTGCTTTTTTACCAATTGTGTCACTACCAGAGTTAGAAAATTGGATTGAAACCTGGTCTTTTTCTGAGACCATTCATTCGCGTTCGTACACACATATTATTCGTGCCATTGTAAATGAGCCGGGTGCTGTATTTGATGATATCATGAAAACCGATGAAATCATCCAGCGTGCTGAAAGCGTCTCTAAGCACTATGATGAGCTAATTAAATGTACACAAGCCTATCTTCTGCATGGTGCAGGTAAGCACAATCTTAATGGTCAAGAAACCACCATTGATTTGTATTGCCTAAAAAGAAAACTCTATCTCACCATTATGTCGGTGAATATTCTTGAAGCAGTGCGTTTTTATGTTTCTTTTGCTTGTTCATTTGCTTTTGCTGAACGCAAAGTCATGGAAGGCAATGCCAAAATTATTAAGATGATTGCTCGTGATGAGGCCCTACATTTAACGGGTACACAGCACATGCTTAACCTCATGCGTGATGGTAAAGACGATCCTGAAATGGCTAAGATTGCTACCGAGTGTGAGAGTGAAGTCATCGAGATGTTTAGAGAGGCTTGTGAGCAAGAAAAAGAATGGGCAGAGTACTTATTCCGAGATGGCTCTATGATTGGCCTTAATGCTGAAATTCTTAAACAATATCTAGAGTACATTACCAATGTGCGTATGAATGCACTAGGGCTCACACCAATCTTCGAAGAGCGTACTAATCCACTACCATGGATTAACCATTGGTTAGATTCGGATAACGTGCAAGTCGCGCCACAAGAAACAGAAATTACTTCTTATCTTGTGAGTGCAATTGACAACACTATGGATGCTGATGATGCAGACTTTGGCGACTTCAAGCTATAGTTGCTTAACCTATGTTTAGAATCGATGTTGACAACATCAACGGCAAAACCGAATCACTGTACGTGTATGGTGAGCAATCCATCTTAACTGAGCTTGAAGAACACAACGTGGTGATTAATTATTCTTGCCGACAAGGGCATTGTGGGTCTTGCGTATTGCAGTTGTTATCAGGTGATGTCATGCATCAAGATTGCTTGGTACCACTCTCTCAAGGTGAGATACTGGCTTGCCGAGCTACGCCTATTACCGATATTAAAATTGGTTTAAGAGATTTTTAGTCAATCGAGCGTTCAGCTAAATAAGCTAACACTTCATCGGCGTTGCCTTTAAATACCACTCGATCCATTTTTTTCTGAATTTGATAATCATACATCGGGTCGTAATAACCCACCAGCAACTCTTCCACCACAGGATAAAATCCATCAGCTTCACCTTGGTTTTTATAGAGATCTAATGCGCTATTCACCAGTTTTAACATCGCTTGATAACGTTCTAAACCTAGACGTCTTTGTATTTTTTCCAAGCTTCGTAACCAATAGTTAGCAAAATTATCAAAACCATTTTCACTGTCTTGCTGGATAAAGTCTTGCTGCATGTTAATCACATAAGCATCCATACTAACTTTAAGGCGCTCTTCGACACTAGCCTCAAGTAAGATTAGTTCTGCTTGAGAAGTTTTATCTTGTACGCATTTTGGAATATGTACCGTGCCTACATTTGAACCTTCATCTTCAAATACCAAGTGTGAACACTGCTGCTGTTTAATAAGTTCAATTGCCAGCGCATTTTCAAAGTTAATCTGTGTCGGTTGTGGTGTGGTGGTGTTGCCAAATGCCGAGCCTCGATGATTGGCCAAGC
>WFRR01000095.1 GCA_015486375.1 Thiotrichaceae bacterium | reverse complement strand
GCTGAAGCCCACGCTTCAATTGCACCTGCATATTGATAAGCCTGTTCCAAATGCAATACATTAGCGGTTTGACGTATATCAATTTGTTGTCGTTCTACCAACCATGCCGTCACACTCACCACAATCGAAACAATAATTAAGGCGGTAATTAAGGCAATCCCCCCTTGTTGAGTAGGTGGTGACTGTGAAAGTAAGGCAGGTTTTGACATAATTTTACAATGGTATCAACAGATAACTTAATTTGTTCCTAGTAATTCAACTTCAAAAATCAAAGTGGCATGAGGTGGAATAACACCTCCAGCCCCTGCTGCACCATAACCTAATTCTGATGGAATCGTTAATTTACGTGTACCGCCAACCTGCATACCCGCAACGCCTTCATCCCAACCCCGAATGACCATACCTGCACCCAAACTGAAATTAAATGGCGCATTTCTATCTTTGCTGGAATCAAACTTTGTGCCATTCTCTAACCAACCCGTGTAATGCACAGATACTTGTTGTCCTGCTTGAGCTATTGCACCTTCACCGATAACCGTATCTTCAAACTTCAAGCCTGAATCTGTAATTTGTTCACCCATGTTTATATTTCCTATAAAGCTGAAAAAAGATCGCTATATGTAGAGGATTCTAGCTGATATGGCAAGGATTACTTATAAATACAGACTAGATCACCCTGATACTAGATATTGATCAAAGCAACAGTTTTATCATAAATAAAATAGCCTTGATCGTTCAAGGGAATAGTAGTACTGAATGTACATAAATATCCTCCTACACCAAAGAGACTGAATGGACCCGTTCTTGCTCCACGTTCAGTACGACCATCAACAAGGAGTGCGGACTTGCCAGACTGTTCACAATAAATAAATACTTCAAGATTAGGAAAATCATCTCCAACAACTTTTCCACTCACTCGCATACTTTTTCCTGAACCCCAATCTACCCGCAATTCTACTTTTGTATCGATGTCTGGCGAACCAGAAATAAGCGGGTTTGATCCAGCCGTTTGGGCGGTAAAACTTAATAAATTAGGACCTGCTTCAGTACTACGTACTGCACTAATCGACACACTTCCCATTGCTTGCCGATCAAGAAAACTTAGGTGGCTTCCGCTAGAACTTCCAACTTTATTAAGAATGCCAAACTGATTGAATAGAATTACCCCACTAGTACGGCTAGTCGCTTGTAGTGAAGTTGACGCAGCTTTCCTAGTATCTCCTTTAAACGATGGAATACCAAATGTTTCAAAGGGTGCATAACGTCGAAAATAGAGTCTGAATTGAGTTGTGGACATTTTAATGTCTTCTCCGCAGGGTGGAATATGAATGTACTAAAAACCGAAAAAATCATTACTTAGAAATCAAAAGCTGATTAAATTTATTTTTCTATTTCACTACTTATAGTTTATATAAGTCTTTGATTCAAATTATAGTAAGCGTTAACACCTCTTAATTTACACTGACTTAGAGTTAACAGGCATTCAATTTATCAGACATATTCTATATGATAAAAAGTTCACTGTGATCCACAAAAAATAACCAAGGAAATAATTTAAGAATGAATCAGTTCAAATTTATAGACCTATTCTCAGGCATTGGAGGCTTTCATATTGCGATGCAATCATTGGGAGGTCAATGTGTATTTGCATCTGAAATTGATCAATCAGCCAGACAAACCTATGAACATAACTTCATAAAATCCTCTCCTGAACTATTTCATAGTGGCATGTTTAATGCTGATATTCGCACTATAACGCCCTCTGATTTGCCCGACTTCGATGTACTATGTGCTGGCTTTCCTTGTCAGCCCTTTAGTCAGGCAGGGCATAAACGCGGCTTTAATGACACGCACAAATCAGAACGGGGTAATTTATTCTTCAATATTGTTGATATTTTAGAAGCCAAGCAGCCAAAAGCCTTTTTTCTAGAAAATGTACGGGGTATCGTCAATCATGATCAAGGCAATACCTTCAAGGTGATTAGGGATATTATTGAAAATGAACTGGGCTATAGCTTTCATTATAAAATTGTTAAAGCCTCAGACTATGGTTTGCCTCAATTAAGACCTCGCGCTTTTATGATTGGCTTTAAAGATGAAGGCGTTTTATCAAGCTTCTCTTTTCCAGCCCATCTCCCCTTAAAATTTACTATGTCAGATGTCTGGGGTGGAGACTGTTCACGAGAAATAGGATTCACATTAAGAGTCGGTGGCAGAGGCTCCAATATCAATGATCGCAGAAATTGGGATTCTTACCTTGTCGATGGTGAAGTCAAAAAAATCATGCCCGACCAAGCTCGGAAAATGCAGGGTTTTCCACAAGATTTTGAATTCCCCGTCTCCAATACACAAGCCATGAAACAACTCGGCAATAGTGTTGCTATTGATGCAGTAAGGATCTGTGCAAAAGCGATGATTGAGCATCTTAACGTTATGTCAAATGCAAAAAAATATATCTCAACTAAAAAGAATAAAGGTGAATGGACAGAGTTATATTCATTTCTAAAACTCGTCAACGATAAAAAGTTGATGCTATCTGATAAAGATTTAAACATTAAAAACAATACAGATCATTTCTGCGTGACTAAAGTGTCAACACTCAATATATCGGAAACTTGTTACTTAGAATCTAATGATTTAGTCGTTGTTCATAATAAAAAAACGGGCAATAAACAACATATTAATGTTGCAAGTTTTATCAATAACAGCGTGCTAGATGAACTAGTCACATCAATAAAATCAGGTTGCCGAACCTTCAATATTCCAGCCTTTGACCTCATTCAAACCCGATTAGGTATATCAATTATTAAAGGCGGCAATAGTAATCAAAAATCTGATGTTATTTTAGGCATTGAAAATAACGATATAAAGAAAAATAATGAAGGATTTGGCATAAAATCTTACTTAGGAAGTAAGCCGACTTTACTAAATGCCTCAGGAAATACAAATTTTATTTTCGAGGTTACCTGTTTACAACATAGTCAGGTTGATGCAATTAATTCCATCAATACTAGAACTAAGCTCAAAGATAGAATTAGCAAAATATATGAGTTAGGCGGAACACTAAAATTCCATAGAATTGAAAAAGATACGATGTCATATAATCTATCAATGGTTGATAGCATGATTCCTAAACTTATGGCTAAAATGCTTTTAGAGTTCTTTGTTAATAGAACCAATTCCATTAATACTAACTTAGAGAATGTTTTTAATTCAAGAGCTTTTCCTAATAGTGACCTTATCTCTTTGCAAGTTAAAATTAAACGATTATTAGTGTCTGTATTGCTGGGCTTTTTTGCAGGCAAAAAATGGGATGGTCGCTATGTTTCCAATGGAACAATTGTTGTTAAACAGTCTGGTGAACAAGTTGGTTTTCATATTGTGGATAAAGACTCATTGGAAGATTACTTATTTGAAAATATCAAATTTGATACACCATCAACCACCCGACACCGTTATGGCAGTTTGATTTCAGAGAACAATGGAAAAATATATTTCAAACTCAATTGTCAGCTTAGGTTTTAAGCTATTAGCAAAAGGTAAAAAAACATGAAAACAGTTCCTATCATTCTCGTTCTAGCCACTCTATTACTGCTTAGTGCTTGTACCGCCCGTCATAAAGATTGCTTAGATGCCGATGTTTTTGGGCATTGCAATCACTGGAAAGGTCAAGACGTTTCCTGTACTGAACGGGTACTGACTTTATGTACGAACAAGGGGAAACAGAAGCAACAGTAATTTGCTACAAAGTTTCATTTTTAGGTTGCTTGGTAAGATAAGTAATAAATAAACGATTGAGAGAAATTTGCATTTCTCGATTAGGAATACCCAGCCGATAACTAACACCTAAGGCATCTTCCTTACACACAAGTCTAAAAAACCTATAAAATCCCACCATTTAGTATTTATCGATATGAAAAATTGGCTATCCACGGAATTCAAACACCTCGATTTAGGGGACAAGCGCAACAATGCGGGGATAGGCAGAAACACAAGCCACGTATCGTTTCTACAGTAATGATTCATTTGATAGTAAAACCTTGATTCAACTGCACTATGATGCGACGGAAGAACGTATTCGTCAAAGCGAATCTCAGGTCATTTTATGTTTACAAGACACCACCGAACTTAATTTTAATGGTCAGCAAATTGAGGGAATGGGACGCTTATCTTATGATGCACAAAAAGGCATGTACCTCCACCCCACCCTCTGTATTACCCCTAAACGTTTACCTTTAGGTATTACCGATGTTTGGCAATGGGCAAGAGGGAAAAGCAAAAAAAAGGAGATGGGGATAGTCATGAGTTTTGCCAAACGATAGGTGCTAGGGCAGTGAGGTTCACTGAGAAGAAAGCGGATATTTATGAAGGATGCCAATTTTATGATAATATTCTGTGAAGGGGAAGTTTGATAAACCTGTCAAAATAGCAAGAAATTGTACCCTTAAAGAAAACCAATCCATTAACTGAATTGGTTTTTATGCTCTACTCGTAGTGATTATAGAAATATATTCTGAGGCGAATCCTGCAAGATTTGGAGAGATACTAGAAGTATGTCCTCAATCCTCAAATGAATTATAACTATAGTCATTACGATATAGAGCTTTACCTTTTTTTTAGTCATTTTTGACTCCTCATAGGCAATTGATAAACTCTTCATAATATAAATAGTGATACACGCTCATATTTAATTGTAAGTCATAGTTTTAATTAACCTTTTTAATACTAAAAATTATTATTAACTGATGTTACGCAGTAGAGCTAAAAATCCTTTGTAACTTATTGATATTTCGTTATTGATGCGTAACATCAGTTATTAACACAAACTGAACAATAATTAGAATACTAATTTTTTTACACTGAACAAAAACTGAATATTTTTCGAAGAACGGGTTAACCTCTATTTCTTTGATGAATCGGGCATCAGTACAGCCCCTTGTATACCTTATGGATGGCAACGTATCGGTGAAACCCATGAATGACCGAAAAGTTAAAGTAAACATCTGAATATATTAGGTTTCTTAAGTCGAAAAAATGAATCATTTTTTCATACTGTAGAACATTCAATGACGACTGAAACGGTGATCACCGTATTTGATCAGTTTGCTGAACAGTATCGGGAAAAATATCAACAACATAATAAACCCTGTTTAGTCATACTTGATAATGCTTCCATTCATCACAGTTTAGCTTTCAAACAAAGAAAGGATTATTAGATGGCACGAGGGGGTTATCTTCATTATTTACCGACATAGGCGCAAAATAAAATACGAATGGCTGAGCTTTGATGCCTACCACAGTTATGCGGATTTAAAAAAAATGTTCTAAATATTTTGGATAAAATTGGAAAAGAGTACCTGATAACTTTCACTTAACTATTTACAGCACAATTCATGTTTTCCTAAACCCCAATCCATGTTTTCCTAATTTTCCTAAACCCCAACCCATGTTTTCCTAAACCCCAACTCATGTCACCTAAAACCCTAGCTTGGGTTCTTAAAAACCTAAGTCATGTCACCTTCTACCCCAACTTGGGTTTTTTTCTGCCCTAAGTCATGGCACACAATAACAATTAAACAGTTTTACAAAAAAAACAACAACATAAACAGAAACAGGGGGCGGATTTTATTTTTTAGAATTTTTGATTTTTTACTTGATTTGCGATAAAAAAGCTGTAGAGTAATAGCGCATCGACCCAATGGGGTCAGTTTTCACTTACATTTATCTAGCTCGCTGTTGTTGTAAAGTAACAACGGAAGAGCTTCATATTCAGCAATCCATAAAATGAAGGAGGATTGAGTTATGTCCGCGACATCATATAACACGTCTACCTGTGCGCCTGCACAACGCTTTGCCGATCTCCCTATTGATTTAGGTGTGAAGCTCGGATACATCGAAGGTAATCACTTCAAGTTCGATTATGAACACTCAAAAATCATCTATGATCGCTGTTTAGATCACGTCATCACCTGTCAATTATCCAGTCGTTGCTTTCGCATTTTTCATGCTATTTTGCGGCAGACCATTGGTTTTCAAAAACGTGAAGATGCCATGACCACCACCCGCCTAGAACAACTCACTAATATTCGCCATGATCATGCCGGTAAAGTCATGCGTTATTTGGCAAAACAAAATATTATTAAATGTCGCAAAGGCGGTAAATACAACAACTACTTATCCATTAATTTCAACTTTGCTGCATGGGGTCATAAAAATATTGAACAACGCCCCTTTAACAACGATCCAACAGGCTTATTACCCACCTATTTTCTAGAAACACCGATTGATCAAGGGCTTTGTTTTGATGAAAATAATGATGATAGTCAAGATATTCACACGGATAACCCCATCGAAAATGATTTCAATCCCCCAGAGAAACCGAAAAAAACGCCTCTGGCTAATGCGATCAATCCAGATAACAGCGAAGATACTCAGCAACTAATTAATAGTGATTTCAAAGGTATGATTGTTAACACCATTAAAGAGCTATTTGAACAACAACTGCCTAAGTTAACCTCTCAACTGTCTACTCATATTCAACCCAGTCAATCAAAAACAAACCAAGATACAGACCAAGACCAAGATATAGAACAACAACAACAGTCATCACCAGAAGATAAAAATCAAACGATTGATATTGAAGAATATAATCAGTTAAAAAAGCAAATTAAACAACAAAATAACGAATTAGAAAATGAATTAAAACAGGCAAAACAACAGTTAAATGCCTACGAACAAGACCAATCTGATAAAAAAATCCTAGAACAACTCCTCTTTGAGCGTCAACAGTACGGTGAAAAGAAACAACAAGAACTGACCTCTTTAAAACAACATACAGAACAAGTTGAGGCTGAAAATCAAAGCTTAAAACAGACTAAAGCTGATAAAGTTGATAAAGCTGAAAAGCCCGTACAAAATAACACGCCAAGCTCTCCCAATCCGACCCCTAAGTATTCCCCTTATTCGGCAGAATACAATAATGCTCAAGTCACACAAGTTACACAAATTGCTCAAAGTATTAATTCAACCCTATCCAACTCAGCCACATCTGCAAGCTCGAATCAAACCTCAGTCGTCTTAAATAATTTAAACTACCCTGTGCAACTTTCTGCTATCGAACGGCAGTCATTACAAAATTTATTAAGTAAAAACAATTTAATAAGCTCAACAGGCACTGATCCCGATGCACAAAAAATATTGAATTTACTCAGTTTACGTTTGATTAATGTTCAACACCCTCTGAATAATAAAGTCGCTTACTTTGCCCAATTATTAAAAAATTATCGAGAAAATACATTAGATTTTAGTGCGTTAGAGTCGTTTAAAACGCCACAAGAGATTCAGACTGAAAAAGCCATTAAACACGCTTTAGATGAGCAGATTGATGCACTGCATGAATTGGATGCACGAGTACGTCATTATAAACGCCTCACGGAAGATTTTGATCCCAGTGCAGATCATAGCAATGATCAAATTCAGTCATACACAAGAGACATTAACCATCTCAACGATTATGAAGCCCGCGTAAAAAAGATGTATTATCAAATTTCTGATTATGTGACACAGCACCAGCTTGATCAAAGTATGTTGAAACGGATTTAGAGCTAAAACTTAAACTAAAAATAGGAAAAATTATGGCGCGATTTCAAGGAGAGAATGGCTATATTCATGCTTCACCTGAATGTATAGGCGTTTTATTGGTTAACTTAGGCACGCCTGATAAACCCACCCCTTCCGCTGTACGGCGTTATTTAGCTGAATTTTTATCCGATCCCCGCGTGGTAGAAATTCCTCGTTTAATTTGGCTACCGATTTTATATGGCTTGATATTAACCCGCCGCCCTAAAAAAAGTGCTGCCTTGTATCAATCAATTTGGCAAGAACAAGGCTCTCCCTTAATGATTCATTCCTTGCAACAACAAGCCGCCTTACAAAAAGAAATGGCGGTACGTTTTCGCGGTAAAGTTCAGATTGAACTGGCGATGCGGTATGGCTCACCTTCCATTAAATCAGGCATGAATGCTTTAAAAGAACGCGGCGCACGACGGATTCTCGTTTTACCTTTATATCCACAGTACTCAGCCACGACCACAGCCACCACTTATGAGGCAGTTTTTAAGGTCCTGAAAAAATGGCGCTGGATTCCCGAATTACGCTTTATTGGTCAATATCATGATGAACCTGCCTATATTGATGCTTTAAGCCGTAGTGTTGAGGATTATTGGCGACAACAGGGGGGGCAAGAACATTTATTAATGTCTTTTCATGGAATTCCTAAGCGTAATTTAACGCTGGGGGATCCGTATTTTTGCCAATGTCATAAAACCGCTCGTTTATTAGCCCGTCGCTTAAACCTTAAAGATAAACAATGGACAATCAGCTTTCAATCCCGCTTTGGTAAAGCCGAATGGTTACAACCCTATACCGATAAAACTCTGCAATCGTTACCAACAGAAAAAGCAATTAAAAAAGTCGATGTGATTTGTCCGGGCTTCCCCTCTGACTGTTTGGAAACCTTGGAAGAAATGGCGGTTGAAAATCGTGATAATTTCCTTGAGGCAGGAGGTGAACAGTACCGCTATATTCCCGCTTTAAATGCTGATAATAGCCATATTCAGGCCTTAGCTGATGTTATCCAAAAACATAGCCAAGGCTGGGCAGAAACCAGTGAAAATTTCCAAGCTCCCCAAGCAGGGTTAATTCAAGAGCGAGCCAAGAAATTAGGTGCAAAGCACTAAATCTTTTAAATACTAATCTTTCTGGGCTAATTCCCGCAAACTTTGCTGCCGATCTTCAAGCATTGGCGGGAACTGCCCAAACAGACCTTTAGCAGTTTGTACTTGTTGTTGGTCACCTGTGCGAATGGCTTTGAGAATATCTTCAATACGCGTATCACTCATCGGACGCATGGGTATATAGTGGCTGGGTTGTTGATTATCTGTGGTGAGTATTTTATGAAAAATAAGTACCTTTAAACAGCGTTCTAATAAAGGAATGGGAATTTGAAATTGTTGTTTTAAGCTTTCTAATGTATACGGTGTCGTTTGTTGATAATGTCGTTTAGCAATCGCCTGCATCAGTGTTAAACCTAAACGCTCCTGATCTTGAGCCGCTAAGTAATGTCCCTCACCATAATGTCGTGCATATTCAGGCTGCTGAATATAATAGGCAATACTTGAACCAATCAATAAAATAATCCAACCCACATACATCCAAATAAAGAAAAAGAATAAACCTGCAAAGACAGAATAAATCTGAGCTTGTCCACTCGATGCCGCAACATAAGAAGCAAATGCCCAACCCGCTAATTGCCACAGTGAACCTGCAATCACGCCCCCTATCAATGCCGATCTTGGTTTAACCCGCGTATTAGGAATAAACCAATAAGCAAATGAAAAGGCAGTAATAATTAATAAAGACGGTACATTCTTAGTCAAGGTTGCAATGACTATACCAAAGGGGGAAATTGTCCTTAGTTCTTGTATCCAATCATTACTCATAAAAGAAGCCGATAAACCCAAAGCAGAAAACATTAATATGGGTCCGACCACAATTACACTAATATAGTGACTAAAACGCTCCATAAAATTACGGTTAGTTTCCACTCGCCAAGTAAAATTAAAGGCGGCTTCAACTTTTTGGGTCAATGAAATAATCGTAAAAATAAGCACTAATAGCCCAAATGCACCCATCACACCTACTTTCATATTGCGAACAAATTCAATAATTTTTTGGGTGATTTCTGTACTTTGAGAGCCTAAGGGTCTTAATAATTCTTCCAGTACGGGTTGCATTTGATCATGTATACCGAAGGCTTGCAGAATAGAAAAACTAAACGCTAACAGTGGCACTAGGGATAAGAAGGTCGTAAACACCAAGCTCATCGCACGTAAATTTAACTGCCCTGCTTGAATATCTTTTAATAACGCCCGTGCGATATACACACTATTACAGGGAAATTGCTGGTATTGTTTCTGACAGAACTTTCTTATTGGCATTATTGACACAAGAGATTCAACCTGTTTGAGAAAAATAGCGATTCAATTATAGCAATACTTCTTAGGGTTCTTTAGAATTTACTTTCTTATCAATCACTAGGATAATTAATTGTGGTGCATCAAAAAACAGCCCTTATTACGGGAATTACAGGGCAAGATGGCGCGTATTTAGCTAAATTTCTGTTACAAAAAGGCTATAAAGTCTATGGTACTTACCGCCGCACTAGCTCTGTTAATTTTTGGCGCATTCAAGCACTGGGTATTGAACAACACCCTAATTTTCATCCTGTTGAATACGATTTAACCGATGCGTCTGCCAGTATTCGTTTATTGCAAATGGCACAGGCAGATGAGATTTATAATCTTGCTGCACAAAGTTTTGTAGCAGTTTCCTTTGATCAACCTGTCACCACCGCTGAAATTACAGGCTTAGGCGTAGTCAATTTATTAGAAGCTATGCGTATCGTCAGCCCTACAAGCCGTTTCTATCAAGCCTCAACTTCAGAAATGTTTGGCAAAGTCTCCGAAAGCCCGCAAACAGAAAGTACGCCCCTTTATCCCCGCAGCCCCTATGGTGCAGCTAAAGTCTATGCCCATTGGATGACAATTAATTATCGTGAATCCTATGATTTATTTACCAGTTGCGGCATTTTATTTAATCACGAGTCACCTCTACGCGGTAAGGAATTTGTAACCCGAAAAATTACCGATGCAATCGCTAAAATTCATCTTGGAAAACAAGACTGTATTCAATTGGGTAATTTAGATGCCCAACGCGATTGGGGTTATGCACCAGAATATGTCGAAGGCATGTGGAAGATATTACAAGCCGATCAGCCTGACAATTATGTTTTAGCCACGGGAAGAACCGAAACCGTACGTTCTTTTGTCACAATGGCATTTAAAGCGATTGATGTTGATATTCAATGGGATGGAAAAGCTGAAAATGAGGTTGGTTTTGATTCAGAAACAGGGCAATTACGCGTACAAATTGATCCACAATTTTATCGCCCCACCGAAATTGATTTATTGATTGGTAATGCGAATAAAGCTAAACAAGCACTAAATTGGCAAGCTAAAACCTCTTTAGAAGATTTATGCCAAATGATGGTCGATGCCGATATTCAACGCTACCGCGAAAATGGATATAGCTTCTAGATGACTACAGATGCAAATCCACTCCAGAGCAATAAAATAAGTAAGGTATTAATCACAGGCAGTCGAGGTTTTACAGGTCAATACCTACTCGCTGAGCTAAAAAAAAATACCGCGATCACTGTGATTGAATTTCAGGGTGATTTATTAGATAACGCCAATCTACAACGGCAAATTGAACAGTATGCTATTGATGCCATTGTGCATTTAGCGGGGATTAGTTTTGTTCCTGATGCGGATAGTATTAAGGTCTACCAAATACATACGCTTGCCAGTGAGCAAATTCTTAAATTTGCTTCACAAAGCCCAACGGTCAAGCGGGTGATTCTTGCTAGTAGTTCACTGGTTTATGGTTTGAACACTCATCCTAAGGAAACAGATTGCCCTGCCCCCATTAATCATTACGGTTTATCTAAATTAGCAATGGAACAATTAGCTAAGCACTATCAAGATAAGCTAGAAATTGTGATTACCCGCCCCTTTAATTACACAGGGATTGGACAAGCAGCACAGTTTCTAATTCCGAAACTGATTCATCATTTTAAACAGACTAAGCCCATATTAGAATTAGGCAATATGAACATTGCCCGAGATTTTTCAGATGTACGCTGGATCGCTAAAGTTTATACAGCGTTACTAATAGAAGAGCCTATCAGTGGCACATACAATCTTTGTTCAGGCAAAGCACACAGCCTCTCTAATATTCTTAAACACCTTGAACAGCAATCAGGGCATTTTCCTAATTATGCGGTCAACCCTGATTTTGTTAGAAGTAATGATCTATTAAGTCAGTACGGTTGCAATAAAAAGCTAATGCAACGCTTACCACAACTCAATAGCATTGTATTTAATGACACTCTAGACTGGATGTTAAAAGAGTAAAGCTAGTGTTCATTAAAAGAACGATCAATCATTTGCGCCATTGGCTTAATTAAGTACTGTAATACGGTACGCTCTCCCGTTTTAATGACGACTTCAGCAGGCATTCCTGCCACTAAATGCACTTTATTAGCTTCCAATGTTTTCACAATTTCCTCTGAAACTGACAAACGTGTTTTATAAAAGGGAAAACCCGTATTTTGATCAACCGTAGAATCTGCGGCAATATTTTCAATCTCGGCATACATAACATCAAAGTAACGTGCATCGTCAAAAGACGATAAGCGTATTTCTGCGGCTTGCCCCACATAGACAGCATCAATATCGGAAAGAGCAACATTAGCAATAATGCTAAATTTATAGTCTTGTGGCACAATTTCCATAATGGGTTGTCCCGGTGAAAGTACTGCACCAATAGTAACCACATCAAACTTTTCAATTTTTCCTGCAACAGGGGCAGTAATTTCAATGCGTGATAAACGATCTTTTAAACGTCGAATATTACCGACGAGATCGATATGACGACGTTCAATTTCCCGTAATTCTGCATTACTATCTTTAAGATAACGCTTTCTCTCTAAACCCATTTGTTGAGATTGTTCAGCAACGACCTCTTTCAAGCGTGAAATTTCAGATTCTCTAGAGGCGATATCGCCATTAATTTGACTAATTGCCCGTTGCTTATCGCGTAAATTATTTTGTGGAATTAATTGTTGTTTGACTAAAGGTTCAAGCGCAGCAATATCTTTAGCTAATAAGGATTTGCGCTTATGTAAACTACGCAAAATATTATTGTTACCTACAATTTGTTTCTCAGCTTGCTTACGACGTTGAACCAGTACTTCTTTTCCTTGAGAAAGTGTTTCACCACCCAACGAAAATAAATTACGTTGCGTTTTTAAAATATCTCTTAATACCGAGGATTTTTTTGCCTGTTTTTGCAACACTGCTGAAAATTTTAGGGATTTATTATCTCGCTCTGCTTTTAAACGTTCTTGACTGGCTAATGATTCCCAAATTTGCTCTTGTATACTGGCATATTGTGCGCGTAGGTCTTCATCATCCATCTTAAGCAAAACATCGCCTTTTTCAACAATATTACCTTCTTTAACCAAAATTTCTTTGACTCGTCCACCATCAAGGTGTTGTACGACCTTATTGCGTGAAGCCACTTTAATTTCACCGACTGCCACCACCGCACTCATTAGCGGAGCAGTACTTGCCCAACCGAGCAATGCACCAAAAGTAATCAATAAAACCATAATGCCCATAATGCGATAGACACGATCACTTTTCTTTAACTCAATCCCTGCGGCAGCACCTGAGTCTTTAACCACAACCCCTTCTTCAATCACATTACCTAAGGCTTGTTTATTTTTTGTAGCCATCTTTGTATTAGCCATTTTAGTTAACCTCTGTGGGGAATATTAACGACACCTGCGACGGGTGCAGCAGGAGCAGGTTTAGCGGGGATTTGCTGTGGCGCTTGTGCTTGTTGCTGTTGTTGGGTATGCGCTTGAAGTTTTTGTAATACCTCATCCCGAGGCCCAAACAACTTCACCATACCGTCTGCAAGCAATAATATTTTATCTGCGATACCCAATATATTGGTTCGATGCGTTACTAAAATTAAGGTTGTACCTGCCTTTTTTAACTGTACACACGCACTAACCAAGGCTTTTTCACCTACCTCATCTAAATTCGCATTCGGCTCATCCAGAATAACTAAACTGGGCGAACCATATAAGGCACGGGCTAAACCCACCCGTTGACGCTGTCCACCTGAAAGCGTCGCACCGCCTGCACCAATTAACGTTTCATAACCTTCAGGTAAATGACGAATCAGCTCATCAACCCCTGCCATTTTCGCAGCAGCAACAATTTTTTCTGAATCTAAATCACCAAAACGTGAAATATTTTCTGCCACTGTTCCCTCAAATAACTCAACATCTTGAGGCAAATAGCCAATATAAGGCCCTAGTTCGGTACGATTCCAATGCGGAATTTCAGTACCATCTAAACGTACCGCACCTGCTGCGCTGGGCCAAACACCCACAATAGCTCTTAATAATGAAGATTTTCCTGCCGCACTTGCCCCTAAAATAACTAATGAATCACCTGCATCAATGGCAAAGCTCACCGCTCTCAATACCGCTTGTTGCGAGCCAGGAGGGACTATTGTTAATGTTTCAACTTGTAATGCACCTTTTGGCGCAGGTAATGACATTCGTTCCGTTTCAGCAGGAAATTCATTTAATAACGCATCTAAACGCTTATGACTCACCCGTGCTGCCCCAAATTGTTTCCATGCACCAATCATCTGATCAATCGGTGCTAATGCACGTCCCATTAAGATCGAACCAGCAATCACCATTCCTGCAGAAATTTCATTACTAATAGCTAAGTAACCCCCCAAACCCAACATTAGGGATTGAAACATCATGCGTAAGGTTTTACTTAAGTTCATCCATAAACCTGCTCCATCCGAAGCATCGGATTGGGCTTTTAAGAAGTTTAGATGTTGTTGCAACCAACGCTCACGCATTTTATCGCCCATTCCCATCGCATGAAGGACTTCAGCATTACGAAGCTGTGCATTGACCAATGCCATTGATTTTGCATTATTATTATTCGCTTCTAACATTAATTTTTTAGTGGATAAATCATTAAAAATAGCCACAATAATTAATATGATTGCCGCAAAAATTGAAAATATTCCTAACCAAGGGTGAAATAGAAACAAAATAGCAAAGTAAAAAGGAATCCAAGGCGCATCAAAAAAAGCAAATGGACCACTTCCTGTCATAAATTGCCGTATGGTGGTTAAATCACTCAAAGGCTGAGAGCTACCTTTTCCGGGATAACGTAAAGCAAAACGGTTCATCGAATCAAATAAACGACTATTGAGCCGTTCATCCATTTGTGTCCCTAACCGCACCAGAATACGGGAGCGAATAAAGTCCAATAATCCCATCGTAATAAAGAGCCATACAACAATTAAGGTCAGCATAATCAAGGTTTCTACACTGCGACTTGCCATAACCCGATCATAAACTTGTAACATATAGATAGGGGGGACTAACATTAACATATTAATAAACATGCTAAATAATGCAACGTAAGCAAAGTTCTTGCGAAACGACGCCAATATTAGTTTTAATTCTGATTTTATATTTTTTTGCATGGGCGACAGGTCAGTAAAAATTAAAAAATGCACTCGATCATAACATTCTTATATTCAAACAAAAATGAATGAGCCTTGTAAAGATTGAACCAATGTAGGGATTAAAGGTTCTTTTTCAAGAGGTAGTGGTTAAATCTTAGTGCCGTAATATACCGAAACCCTCTAGGATGATATGTGTTCCACATCACTTTTTTAAGCGAGTAACTTATGAGTCTTATTATATTATCAGGCAACAACGCCATTGATTCACTCTTAGTCGGTACTCGTTGGGGTGCATCGACTAACAATACTTCAGCAGCATTAACTTATGGTTATCCCAATGGCAATGATACACTTTGGAAAAACAATTATTTACTCAATGAACCCAGTCTCTGGAGTCCATTATCAACACAACAGTATGAATACTTTAAACAAGCCTTAAATCTATGGGCTGATGTCGCTGACATCACGTTGACTGAAGTTGATGATAATCAAAGCAGTCAGGGTGATATACGCATTGCCTATAGCAATATTGTTACCAATGAGCTTAATACGGCAGCATGGGCTTATGTACCCACCGATTTTGGTGTATTGGAAGAAGCAGGAGATATTTGGCTTAGTACCGAGGTAACTGATTTACAACCTGAAACTTTTGGTTTTTCAACTTTATTACATGAATTAGGTCATGCTTTAGGGCTTAAACATCCTTTTGATATTCAAAGTAATAATCAAAATACCTTATCTACGATAGAAAATACGACTCAATATACTTTGATGTCTTACACAAATTATACGGGAGCAGGCAATATTTATACCCCAACGGGTAATAATAATTTTTCTATTTTTAGCGTAAAACCTACAACACCTATGCTCTATGATATACAAGCTCTTCAGTATATTTATGGTGCGAATACCACCACTCGTACAGGTAATGATACTTATACCTTCAGTCATACTCAGGGTGAAATAAAAACAATCTGGGATGCAGGGGGTACAGATACCTTTGATTTATCTAATCAAACCCTTGCTATGGAGATTAATTTAAAGGCGGGTGAATTTAGTTCACTCGGAGTGAAAAGAACTTCAATCAATGGTTCTTTACAAACAGCGGATAATAATATTGCGATTGCTTTTAATACGGTTATTGAAAATGCCATTGGAGGCAGTGGTAACGACACAATAATAGGTAATTCTGCCAATAATACCTTTACAGGGGGGGCAGGTAATGATCTGATCGATGGTAATTTAGGACAAGATACGGCGATTTATACAGGCAATTTAGCCAACTATCGTATTGCTGCACTGGATAGTAACCGTTTACAAATTAGCAGTCGTAGCAGCAATGAGGGCATTGATACCTTAAGTAATATTGAAATCTTACGATTTTCAGATCAAAGTATTAGCACGCTTAATTTTCTAAGTACTCAAGCTCCACCCAGTAAAACGTCTGAAGTCATCACTAATACACTAGAAGGCAATAGTAATCATTTCAATTATTTTTTATTAGAACTGAGTGCGCCATTAGAGAGTGATGCATCCGTCACTTATCAAACTCAAAATGGGTCAGCCATTGCAAAACAAGATTATATTGCTACTTCAGGCATCGCTACCATTCCAGCAGGGCAAACGTCTGTCGCCATTGCTGTAGAAATTATTGCGGATAATATTGCAGAAAATAATGAAACCTTTTCATTACTCATTAGTAATCCACAAGGCGGTATTTTCCCTGTGGGAGTGGATAACATTATCGCGACCCATACTATTCTTGATGATGATAATGTTCCGACAGCACGATTTATCGGTGTTAATAGTCAATTTGAAGATTTCAATATCTCCAATTGACTACTCACTATAGGTCTGACATTATTCCTGCCTCTTTAATAAATATAACTCCTTCAGGATAATAAAAATGAGTGAAATCACCCCCGTTACCGCTGATCCAAAAGTAACTATTGATGATACAGAATATGCACTTTCTAGCTTATCTGATAACGCTAAAGCGCAATTAACCAACCTACAAATTGTTGACGCAGAAATTTCTCGTTTACAACAAAGTGCAGCAATTGCTCAAACCGCTCGCCTTGCTTATGCCAATGCACTAAAAGCCGAGCTTCCAGTACAAGCTGCTTAATTAACATATCTAACATACCATGTTAATAAAACTGTTTAGAAAATCGTCAATAAAATCAGACTATCTTTCTAAACAGTTTGTAAAAATCCTCTATAATTAGGGTTAAAAAAATTATTATTTATAAAATTTAACCATTTGATGGGATGTAATCTGTGCATAATTCTAAAAAAACAACAGAGGTTTTCCATGTTTACAAAGTCTTGCTTGATTTTGAAGGCGGTATTCCTGCCATTATTCGTCAAATAAGCCGTGCTAAATATAAACAAATTCGTAGCCGTATCCTAGTTGCTGCCTCATTACCGTCTTACCTTTCATCCAAAGAAGAAACTAATCCAGCAATAAAACTACATACAACCTTTTCCTTCGGTAATCTCGCTTCTATGCCGATTGCGCCTTTATTTCCATTTTGGCTCTGGCTACGAGCAAGAAAAGTGGATATTGTCGATTACCATTATCCTTTTCCATTAGTTGATTTAGCTTTATTTATTTATTTTCCTAAAAAAACTAAGCTAGTCGTACATTGGCACGCAGATATTACTAAACAAAAAAAACTGCTTAAGTTAATTGCACCATTAATAAATAATACCCTACAACGTGCCGATAAAATTATTGTCTCTAGTCCTATCTTAATTGAAAAATCTAAATTTCTAAGTAAAGTTAAACACAAGTGTAAAGTCATTCCATTTGGCATCGCTCCGCATTGGTTTGAAGCACCTGATCCAACATTACTGACACAGGTCCAAAATGAATATCCAGACTTTATTCTCGCCGTCGGGCGGCTAGTACATTACAAAGGCTTTGAAGTGTTAATTGAAGCCATGCAATTTATTGATATTCCCGTCATCATTGTCGGTGAAGGAGTAGAACTTGCAGCACTAACCCGTTTAGCCAAGCAGTACGGTGTCAGTGATAAAGTTATTTTTACAGGCAAGATCTCAGCACGACGCTTAAAATGTTATTACCATGCCTGTCGCTTATTCGCCTTTCCATCAGTCACGGAGGCAGAAGCATTTGGTATTGTGCAATTAGAAGCAATGGTTTGTAAAAAACCGATTGTGAATACTGCCTTGAATTCTGCTGTCCCGTGGGTTGCTCGTCATAACAAGGAAGCATTAACCATTCCTAAATACGATGCACAAGCTTTACAACAGGCAATTAATCAACTCCTCTGTAATAAAGAACTCGCCCGTACAATGGGGGAAGCTGCTTATCAACGTGTGATTAATAATTTCTCTGATCAACAGTTTTTAGCTAAAACTTATACACTTTATCAAGCCCTAAAGCAGACAAATTAAACGATTCTGCACTTTATTTGTATAAAACCTAATAATCGTTCAAATAGCCCTTCTATCTTCATCTTCTGCTAATCCGACACCATTTATCTTAGCTATTTTTGCTTGTAAATAAGCATAGAGGATAATTCTCTTCATTAAAGTATGAGCCGCTGCACACCTTATAAAATAAGGGAAATGATATAAAATTGTACGCTCATAATAATCATAATGACTAATCAGTATATTTACTTGTTCTGTTTTATACGGCAGACTAGCTTTAGCTGAACGCTTAGTGAATTGAAGAGAATTTCGAAGGATTGGGGGATGATTTTATGTCACAAACAAAAAGCAGTATAAGATTCAATCAACAAACACACCGTAACGTGGTCGTGAATAGAAAGGAACGCACTTGATGAAATCATTGCAAGATTCTTTGCGACTATTTGCAACCTATGAACATTCCTGCCCTTATTTGCCAGAAAAACATTCTGTCAATGCAATTGTTGATCCAAAATATCCAATGGAAATCATTTTATATTCAAAAATGATTAATGAAGGTTATCGACGCAGTGGTAAACAAGTTTATCGTCCTTATTGTCCTGATTGCAATGAATGTATTTCTACCCGTATTCCTGTCAAAGAATTCAAACGCAGTCGTAGTCAAAAACGTAACTGGCGTTTAAATCGTGATTTACAAATTACAGAAAATACACAGGGGTTTTCAGACGAATATGGACCATTATATAGTCGCTATCTTGCTAACCGTCACCCTGATGGGGAAATGGAACCTGAAGCCGTCGATGATTTTTCTGCCTTCGTAGAGACGAGTTGGTGTAATACCCATTTTTATGAATTTCGTCAGGAAGGAGAATTAATTTGTGTTGCGGCAGTTGATCAACTCGAACAAGGTTTATCAGCCGTTTATACTTTTTATGATCCAGACATTAGCCGTAAACGTAGTTTAGGTACATATGCTTTACTTTGGGAAATAGAATATGCAAAACAATGTCAGTTGGAATATGTCTATCCAGGCTATTGGATTAAAGATAGTCCGAAAATGCGTTATAAAACTCATTTTCGTCCGATTTATGGGCGGGTCAATGGCAAGTGGATTCAGTTAAAGTAGCTGAATACTGAGGTAATGGATTGGATTGAAAATAGCGTTAGTATTCAGGTAAAGATCAAGCGTTATTAATGACCTTTTAAACTATTTTCAGTCCATATAACATTAAAACGAGCGTTACTTTTTATCTTTAAGTGCAGATAAATCAGGTGCACAACCTTCATCTTTATTACATTCTTTACGCTTAGCATCATTCACTGCGGTTAATTCGGGGCTATACTGAATTTTACTGCCATCAATCCAACCTTTTCGACCACCCCATTGAACTTTTTCCCAAGAAACACCATCTTTACGTTGCTTTTTATTCAACTTCATTAACCAAGTGGCATTATGGGGTGCGCGTAAAACGATTCTACCGCCACGTCTCGGTTTTTCATTAATCGTGAGTAAATCACCTTTAGGCAGCCCTGTTACAGAGTAAATTTTGACTACTTTATTCGGGTCTTTCGTTGTCTCAACAATACCACAACACATTTTATTGGTAACATCAGGATCATGCTCACAATCCTTTTTTTCAAAGGTAATACTGCTAGCAGCACGATCTAAAGCGATACTATTAATCTCTTTAATCCAGCCAACTTGACCATTCCAAGCAATACGTTGCCAGTTACCTTGTTGTAAGCCAATCTTTTTAACCCAACTACTATTACTCGGAATAGTGACGACTAATGGGCTATTAATTTTGGGTTGAGCATAGACTTTTATCCCTCCATTTGGGGCATAATCTGAAACTTTGTAGATGTCAACGGCTGCTGAAGCAGGAATCGATAGACTAAAAAAAGCAAGTATTAACGTACTAAACGTCAATAGTTTATAGTTAAACATAAGTGAAAAATTCTCCTTTTTTTCGTTGTGTAGCGAAAATTAAATAATGTAAACAACTAATTTATAGACATATAAATTTAATGAGACTAATAATCAATCATATCTATATTAACTGTTATCTCTCTCTTAAGAAAGTAGCACTTATTCCTGTATTAGCAACCTCTCATACACGGAATGTAGCCGTTTGGGCAAAAAAAATGATTTTGCGCTTAAATTTACACATACGATAAATGGATAGGATCAACGGCTACAGTTCACTGATAAATGAATCAAATAATCTTGTTAGATATGCTGTGTTACAATGCACGACTAAAATATCAATACAGCTCAATACACTTCCTTGTTTAAATATTAAGCCATAATAAGATTGTGTTCAAGACCAAAGAATAAGACTTATGCTAGATCCCAAATTATTACGAAAAGACATTCATGCCATTGCAGCGAATTTACAACAACGGGGTTTTGATTTAGATGTTGAAACATTTAATCGACTCGAAACACAGCGCAAAGCTTTGCAAGTGGAAACCCAAGCTTTACAAAATGCGCGTAATGTGAAATCCAAATCAATTGGGCAAGCAAAAGCACAAGGTAAAGACATCCAACCCTTGCTCGCCGAAGTGGCTAACCTTGGCAAAAAACACAAACAAACAGAACAGCAATTAACGCAGTTATTAGCAGATATTGAAGCATTCTTAATGCGTATCCCTAACCTGTTGGATAAAAGTGTTCCTGAAGGTTTAAAAGAGGCTGATAATATTGAAATGAGTCAGTGGGGAACCCCTGCGAGCTTTGAGTTTGAAGTAAAAGACCATGTTGACCTTGGTTTACCGAATGGATGGATGGATTTTGAAGCTGCAACCAAGCTCACAGGCTCTCGTTTTGTGGTGATGCGAGCAGAAATGGCGAGACTACACCGTGCCTTAATTCAATTTATGTTAGATACCCATACTCAAGAACACGGTTATCAAGAAGTGTACGTTCCTTATATAGTTAACCAAGAAAGTTTACAAGGTACGGGTCAATTACCTAAATTTGAAGAAGACCTATTTAAACTTCACTCTGAACAAAACTATTATCTGATTCCCACCGCAGAAGTCCCTGTTACTAATCTTTTGCGGGGCGATATTGTGGATGGTAAAGATTTACCGATTAAATACACCTGTCATACACCTTGTTTTCGCTCTGAAGCAGGTTCTTATGGTAAAGATACCCGTGGTTTAATCCGTCAGCATCAATTTGAAAAAATTGAAATGGTGCAATTCACTAAACCAGAAGATTCTGCCCAAACATTAGAAAAACTGACTGAAAATGCAGAAAGCATTTTACAAAAATTAAATCTTCCTTATCGAAAAATTGTTTTATGTGGTGGCGATACAGGTTTTTCAGCAGCAAAAACCTATGATTTAGAAGTTTGGCTACCTGCTCAAAATACCTATCGAGAAATATCCTCTTGCTCTAATTTTGAAAGTTTCCAAGCGCGTCGCATGAAAATTCGCTACCGCGATCCTAATATGAAAAAACCAGCGTTACTGCACACTATTAATGGCTCAGGTCTAGCCGTCGGGAGAACCCTTGTTGCCATTTTAGAAAACTATCAACAAGAAGATGGCTCAATTGTCGTGCCTGAAGTACTTCAACCTTATATGGGCGGAGTAGAGTGCTTACAACCCTAGACCGAGATAAAACAAGAATTCAATGATTGCTAATATTGCTTAATTGTTTCAATGACCCTCTAACATTTCTTTGGCTAAATTAAGGGTCATGGTGGTAATCTTGACGTTGCCCATCATACGGGCAATCTCTTGAATACGCTGTTTTCTATCCAGTTCTATCATGCTGGTCGAAGTATGATT
The DNA here is from genome assembly GCA_015486375.1 of Thiotrichaceae bacterium. Lineage (GTDB taxonomy): Bacteria > Pseudomonadota > Gammaproteobacteria > Thiotrichales > Thiotrichaceae > S015-18. Next base: position 5,801 of record WFRR01000095.1, on the reverse strand, counting down.
CTGTTTTTTTAATTTATTGACCTGATAATGATGATGCGCGCATGAAGCCACTTGCGGTAAATGCGTAACACACAATACCTGCCGATTTTCAGCTAAATGTCGTAATTGTTTACCTACAATACCTGCTGTTCCACCCCCAATGCCACTATCAACCTCATCAAAAATCAATGCGGGTAAACTGGCTTGTTGAGCGGCAATCATTTGTATCGCTAAACTGATTCGGGATAATTCACCGCCTGATGCCACTTTGACTAAGCTTTTTAATGGCTGACCGGGGTTACTCGAAACCAAAAATTCAATTTGCTCTTGTCCATATTGAGAAAACTGACTGCGCTCAATTAAGCGAATATCAAAACGTCCTCCTTTCATGCCCAAATCCTGCATAGCTTTACTGACTTGAAGGGATAACTGTTGTGCTGATTGAGTACGACTTAAACTTAATTGCCTTGCACTACTTAGATAGGCTTGCTCTGCATCGGCTTGACGCTGTTGCAAAGTATCAAGATCATAATCATCACTTTTTAGTAAAGCTAACTCATCTTGTAAAGCTTGATGCTTTTTGGATAATTGCTCCGCTTGAATATGATATTTATTCGCAATGGTTTGAATTTCCGCCACTCGCGTCTCTACCCATTGCAAGCGTTTAGGGTCTAGCTCAATTAAATTCAAATAATGCCGAAAATAATCTGCCGCTTCCTGAATTTGAATATGTGCATTTAAGAGTAGTTTTTTCGGAGTATGTAGTTTTTCATCCGCTTGTATATAAAACTCTAACTCATTAATCATGCTAGCTAATAGGGAGTAGATAGATTGATCATCTTCATAAAGCTGCTCAAATGTTTGTTGGGCAAGCTGTTTGAGCTGCCCTGCATTGGCAAGACGACTTAACTCCTGATCTAAACTTTGCGCTTCTTTTTCTCCTAGTTGTAAATGTTCTAATTCATATAATTGGAAATTGAGTAGATTAATGCGCTCTTGGTGCAAATTACTTTGCTGGGTGTAACGCACAATTTGATCATTAATGCGTTTCCATGTTTGATAAGCCGCACGAGTTGCCTCACATAACGCATCATGATGGGCATAATTATCGAGTAAATTACATTGCATCTGTGGTTTCATTAAAGATTGATGTTCATGTTGACCATGAATATCAACCACTTGCTCTCCTAATTGCCGCATCATACTTAGGTTGCAGGGTCTACCATTAATCCATGCACGGGATGCCCCTTTAGCAGAAATGACTCGCCGTAAAATACAGGCATCAGACTCATATAAATCTTGCTCTAATAACCATTGTTTCGCTTCAGAATGCTGCTGGATCAGCACGGTCAAAGTGATTTCTGCTTTAACTGCTCCGTATCGGACCACACTACTATCCGCACGATCGCCTAATACCAGACCAATTGCATCAATTAAAATTGATTTACCTGCCCCTGTCTCACCTGTTAATGCAGACATGCCCATTTTTAGCGATAAATCCAGTACTTCGATAATCGCAAAATTACGTATATGAATATGACTTAGCATTGATAAATCCTCGCATCTCTTAATTTATATATATGATAGAGGATTTTCTATCTATTAAGGGCAAACTCAATGCAAATTCAATGGTATCCAGGCCATATGTACAAAGCCAGTAAGGAACTTAAAAAAGCCTTACCCAAAGTTGATTTACTAATTGAAATATTGGATGCACGTATTCCCTTTAGTAGTGAAAACCCAATGTTAGCGGAGATTAGAGGCGATAAACCCTGTATTAAAGTCCTTAATAAAAGTGACCTTGCTGACCCGAAAATCACCCAACAATGGCAAGATTATTTAGAACAAGACAAAGGTGTTAAGACGCTGGCTATTAATGGCTTACAAAGCAATAAAGTCAATACCTTAGTTGATCTCTGTAAAAAGATGATTACCATTAGTGACATCCGTGATCGTGCCATCCATGCCTTAATTATGGGTATTCCCAATGTAGGCAAATCGACCATTATCAACACACTTGCAGGTCGTACTATTGCAAAAACAGGCAATGAACCTGCGGTGACCAAAATGCAACAACGGATTGATTTAAATAATGGCGTGGTTTTATTGGATACACCGGGTATGTTGTGGCCAAATATTGAAAATCCAAACAGCGGCTATCGTCTTGCCGCCACAGGGGCAATAAAAGATACTGCGATGGAATATGGTGATGTTGCCTCTTATATTGCAGAATATTTAATTGCCAATTATCCTGAACGATTAAAAAGTCGTTTCCAATTAGCACAATTGCCCGAACAGGATTATGACTTTCTCGAAATTATTGGCAAACAACGCGGTTGTATAAAGGCAGGCGGCTATTTAGATTTATATCGAATTTCTAAAATATTAATCACCGAGTTTCGGGATGCAGTACTGGGACCGATTACCTTAGAAACCCCTGAAATGATGCAAAGAGAAATTGCTGAGGTGATTGAACTACGGGCAGCTAAAGCAGCAAAGCAAGCCACTAGAAAAGCCAACCGTAAAAAACGGCGACGTTAACCCCCATAATATATGGGTCGATTAACACACCGTTTTAGTATTAAAAAGTCTCGCTTAAATTAACTGTTACGTTCTGCGGGTAAGCGCAAACGCTGTCCGGGCTGAATTTCATACTTAGGGGCTTTTAAATCATTAAGACGAATAATGTCTTTCCAATAAGCCCCTGTCTGACGCATCACTTCAAAAACGGTGTCTTTTGGTTTGACCGTATAATAGTCACTATCCGAACCTGTTGAACGACTGCTGCCACTACTTGATGAACTACTGTCAGCACCATAAGTGCCATAGTCTCGACCACTGTCTGAAGATGAGCTAGACGAACCAGACGAACCACCGCGTCCATAACCCGAATCATCATAGCGATAATCATCTCGGCTATTACTGCGATCACTACTGCGTGGATATTCATTATCATAATAGCCAGAATCGGAGCGACTACCACTACTAGAGCCAGAGCCAGAGCTACTGCCTGTACCATAATCATGGCTACCGTAATCATAAGCACTTGTTTGCGCTTGAGACCCTCCGCTACTGCTACTGCCTGCGCTTCCCGCTGATCCACCACTATGACTATGTTGAATACCGCTGCTCGGTAATGGATGTGAATGAGTTTTGCCATTATGGTTATGTGAAACACCATTACCACTTTGTGTATTAGTTGCTGCAGGCGCACCACCTTGGCGATGAGAATGATGAATACCTGCGGAAGGTAATGGATGCGTATGAACCACCCCATTATGTGAATGCGCCACGCTGCCTTTTGCTGCGCCGCCTTGCCCATTCGCCCAAGGTGCGGGGGCTGTAGTACAACTTGCCCCTGCAAGTGCGATAAGAGAAGAGGCTACAATTTGTTTTAATTTATTATTGTTCATAAAATCACCATCATATAAGTTTTTATCTGGATGTATTAACTACTTTATCAGGAAAAAATCACTATTTACAGCATAAGTTATTGCTTTTAGTATGCTGTCTATCTATATGTTCTCAAAATTTAAAAATCGTTCCCATCTTTATACAGATTGAGAACGGTTATAATTTTTTACTTCATTTATGAGGATGCTAACAAGGTAAAACCACTAAATCAGTCAGCTTAGCTATTACGTTCTGTCGGTAATTTCAAACGCTGTCCAGGCTGAATTTCATACTGAGGGGCTTTTAAATCATTAAGACGAATAATATCTTTCCAATAAGCACCCGTTTGACGCATCACTTCAAAAACAGTGTCTTTGGGTTTAACCGTATAATAATCGCTATCTGAACCTGCTGAATCATTACTACTACTGCTTGATGAAGCCACATCATTATAATTTCTATTGTCTTGACTATTATCCGAGGTAGATGAGCCACTATTATTACCAACATTACCTGTACCCGCATCATAAGCCCGTGTTTGTGTTTGTTGTCCATGTTGATGCTGAAGACCCGTGCTAGGTAAAGGATGGGAATGATTCTTGCCATTATGATTATGAGATACACCATTTGTACCCCGCTGTTGATTATTTTCCACAGGTGCAGTGGTACAACTTGCCCCTGCTAGTGCGATAAGAGAAGAGACTACAATTTGTTTTAATTTATTATTATTCATAAAATCATTATCATATAAGTTTTGAGAAGGATAGATTCACTGTTTTATCAGGAAAAAATCACTTTTGACAACATGAGTTATTGCTTTTTATTGAGCTGTCTAGCGATATGCTAGCAAAACCTAAAAATCGTTCCCATCTTTTGCAGATAAAGAGCTGTTATACTTTTACGCTTTATTTATTACTTCCTTCGCTAAGGTATTAACAATGCAAAAACCCGCTATTCTAGTTATCGGACATGGTTCTCGTGACGTTGATGCAGTCCGTGAGTTTGAACAAGTTGCCGAACATTTAATCCAACGTTTTCCCGAACGTACCATTGAAACAGGCTATTTAGAATTTGCTAAACCTGTCATTGCTGCAGGAATTGATCAACTATTGGCAAAAGGCTTTAAAGAAGTGATCGCCTTACCGGGAATGTTAATGGCTGGCGGACATGCTAAAAATGATATTCCGAGTGAACTCAATACACTAATGGATGAGTACAAAGAACAGGGCTTAAAAATCACTTATGCCACTGAACTCGGTGTACAGCCCAAAATGATCCAAGCCGCCGCCAGTCGTATTGAAGCCGCAGAAGCTGAGTTTGGTGAAAACTATCAACGCAAGGATACATTGTTGGTTGTGGTTGGGAGGGGTGCATCTGATCCTGATGCAAATTCCAATATTTCTAAAATCACCCGTATGCTCGAAGAAGGCATGGGATTCGGTTGGGCAATCACTTGTTACAGCGGTGTTACCACTCCTTTAGTCGATGATGCTTTACAACGCGCACATGGTTTAGGCTACAAAAATGTCATTGTCTTTCCTTATTTCCTCTTTACAGGACGTTTAATTAAGAAAATCTATCAATGGGTGAATGATTATCAGAACCAATACCCTGATGTTAAGGTTGTTAAAGCCAGTTACCTGAATGATCATCCCTTAGTAATTGATACCTTTGTTGATAAACTGCACGAAGCAGAACAAGGTACAGGCAATATGAACTGCCAAATGTGCCAATATCGAGTACAAATTCTAGGTAATGAACATAAAGTCGGTGCAGCACAAGAAGGACACCATCATCATGTGCGAGGCAGTGGAACAGATGCTGATCATACTCACGACCATCATCACAGCCATTGTCATGATCATGACCACAGTCACTCATAAAAGGTAGATAGGTATGCAAGATTATATTATTGATCCTCATAAAATTGAATCAGAATCCTTTCAACAGATTCGTCGCTTAAGTAATCTAGAAGGCTTTGATAACAATGAACAACAAGTTGCTATGCGGATTATTCATACCTGTGGAATGCCTGAAATTGTTGAACATATTCGTTTCTCTGATCAAGCCGTCAATGCAGGCTTAAAGGCGATTCGCAAAAAAGCCACCATTCTTTGTGATGTAAATATGGTGAAATGTTCCTTAACCCAACGCATGTTATATACCGACCCACTCTGTTTTATCAATAAAGCCAAAGTCGTCTCACAAGCAAAAACTAAGGGTAAAACGCGCAGTATGCTAGCTGTGGATGAATGGGCAAATAAAATTGAAAATAGCATCGTGATTATTGGCAATGCACCCACCGCATTATTTCGTTTATTAGAACGCTTAGAGACTGATTTCAAAAAACCTGCCCTAGTGATTGCCATGCCTGTCGGCTTTATTGGTGCAGCCGAATCTAAAGCAAAGTTATGGAAAAACTATCAACG
>WFRR01000094.1 GCA_015486375.1 Thiotrichaceae bacterium | reverse complement strand
TTAGCCTTGAAAGTTTAACGCAAAGTACAGAAAATAGTTGGAATCAGTCTAAAAATATACAAGATTACGAAAGTATTTGGACTCAACCTACCACAGAAGCACAATATAAAAATGCTATATCCTCTTTATTAGGGGGATGCCTATCAGCAAAGAGTCCTGCTCCTTATTCCTGTTTTGATCAAGGTGCTAGGATTGATATTTTAGATCGAATATCTACACCCTATAAGGCATTAAATAATTTTGCTACGGCTTTATTAATGTATCGAAGCTGGGGGAAATATGGCAAAGTATTAAATCAAGAATCAGAGCAAAATTTTAAAGACGATCATGATTGGAGTAAACCTAATATCTTTACTCGTGCCAATTTCCATCCTGAACGCGCTGTATTTGGTTTACCACATAACTACAAAAATTTATCTGTAACAGCCAAAGACACCATTAAAAATAAAGAGTATGAACGGCGTTCTAGCCCACTTTTTCTACATATTCATCAATTAAGTAAGAATAGTTTTCTAACCGTGAGTCTATTTCTGCCGACCTTATTTTTACCTAATAATGTGAAAATTAAAGCAGGAAGAAAGCCTGTCAATAGTCAAATAGATTACGGCATTATTACAACTTTTCTAGATGGTAAAAAGAAAAATAAGAGCTTACGTTTCCCTAGAAAGGCAAATATTATTGGCATGGCTGAGGAAAATAACTTATGAGTAATCAAGTCGCTTACTTCCATTTCACTCTCGGTCCTGTACAAAGTTTCGTTTCTCAAGCACGGCGTACCCGTGATTTTTGGGCAGGTTCTTTTTTATTATCATGGTTATCGGCGGTTGCAATTAAAGCGGTTCAGCAACAAGGAGGAGAGATTCTATTTCCTAAAGCCGATCGTCATTATCTTGATTATCTTGCTGGTAAAGGAAAAGGATTACCGCCCAAACAAGGCAGTATTCCGAATCGTTTTAAAGCAGAGATTAGTGATATTAATGTATTTAAACCTGATCTTATTAGTGAAGCTGTGCAGCAAGCATGGAAAGCCTTAGCCAATGATATTTGGTGTCATGATATTGGCAATATCATTGAGACGGATGAGGATAAAAAATCATGGGATGATCAAATTGAAACTACGATCAAAATCTGGAATCGGCAAATTGAAAGCTTTTGGGATATGAGCTGGATTATTAGTGATAACAAGGAAGACAGTGCGGTACTGGATCAACGTAAAAATTGGCGGGCTTATATTGCGCCTGAAGAAGCAGGGGTAAAATGCAGCATGATGGAGGGCTGGCAAGAATTATCAGGCATAAAATCACCCACACGCAAATTAAAAGAAGAACAAACCGCATTCTGGCAAAAAATCCGCAGCCGAGAAAAGCAAGGTATCAAAAGTGACCTAAGAAAAGGGGAAGCACTTTGTGCGATTGCGTTTGTTAAACGTCGTTTTAGTCGTTATTTTCAAGCTTTTAAATACACTATTTCACAAAAAGGGCTTAAAGATTGGCAAATATACAGCTGGAAAGTCCCTAGTGCTGTCCCTTCAGTTTCTTATATGGCGGCGGTGCATTACTTAAAAGAAATGCTTTTACAAGCAGATAAAACATTACTAATTGATTTTATTGGAAAAGCTCATCGACTCACAGAGGGTTATGGTGAATGGCAGATGGATATTAAATGTATTCAAGCGGCTAAACAAAAACAATTTTCATCTGATATTGATCAATATCAACAGCGTTACAAACAACGCTTTACCGCTTTAGATGGCAATGTATTTTTTACTAGCATGTTAGAAAATCCTAATCGTTATGAAGATAAATCTGAATTAAGAAAAACCGTATTAGCGGCATTAAATAGACTCAATAAAAACACGAAAAATCAATATGATAACCCCTTAGACAAGGTTTCTCCTTTCTACGCTGTTTTAATGATGGATGGTGATTCACTCGGTTCTAAAATGAGTGTAAGTGAAAATCAAAATGCGATTACAGAAGGACTTGCCTACTTTATCAATGGTTTGAAAACCCAAGATTCTAAACATTCTCATAAAATGGGCGTAGCTGAATATGTCTATCAACATAATGGTTTTTTGATTTATGCAGGCGGTGATGATGTCTTAGCTATTTTACCTTTAGAAGATGCTATTCCTTGTGCCATTGCTTTACGTCAACATTATCAACAGTGTTTTAAAGTTGCATTACAGTACGCTGGAATGTCTGATTTTATCGACAAAAAAGGCAATCCCGTCGTCAATACTTCCATCTCTGCTGCGATTGAATATGTGCATATTAAAACCCCATTAACCAAAATTCTTAAAGATGCCCATCATTTATTAGATGATATTGCCAAAGAAAAAACAGGACGTGATTCACTGGCCATTCGGGTTTGGAAACCCGGCGGTTTGCAACAACAATGGTCTCAACCTTGGAAAATTGCCCTTTATGATGATTGTGTCAATGATGGAAACAATACAGCTAAAAAGTGCTATCTAAATCAATTAGTGGCTGACTTTCAATCGGCTCAAAATGAGGATGAGCAATTTTCAAGTCAATTTTTTTATAAAATTCGAGAATACTTTCGGATGCTGAATCCAGCACTTAATAATGAGAAAAAAATATTTTCTAAACAGAAAGCCGTTTTAAATGATGAACAAGCAATGCAATTTATTGCGATGGAATATATTCATTCTGGAGAAACGCGGGTAAGCAAGATAAAAAATGCTGTACAAAGAAAGCAAGAAGCTTGCGATATTGTCAGACCGCTGGTGACACAATGTCGTCCTGTTCAAAGGGATCAGCAGGAAACCGATACGAGTCAGTGGAATCGTAGTACACAACTAGAGGCTGATGGCGCATTAATTGTGCGTTTCTTAGCACATAAGGGAGTGGAGTAATGGCTGTATTTTCCCAAAAAAGAACCTTACGTTTTAATGCGATTGATACTTTATTTTTCCGAGAATCCCGCCCGATGGACGCGACAGGTGAACTACAAAGTGTTTTTCCACCGCCTATACGCACATTGATTGGTGCCGTGCGGCATTGGATAGGGAGACAAGAACAGGTCGATTGGAAAGCATTTAAACAGGATACTCAACATCCATTGCGTGACCTAATCGGTGACCCTAATAATGAAAATGATTTAGGTCAATTAATATTTAGGGGGATATGGTTGAGTTATAACAAGCAACGACTTTATCCTGTGCCTTTAAACTTAATGCGAAAGAAACCAGAAAAAGATAAGGAAAAAGAATATCCGTTATTCCAATTAGCTTTATCTAAACAAGGCTATTACTGTGATTTAGGTCAATGTGTTCGTTTAGCCAAGTTACCAAATGAAGAAGCTTTAGGCAGTAAACCTCTGAATAACATGTGGATGACTAAACGCGCTTTGAGCCAATTACTCTGTGGTGAAATACCGTCTTACAACGCGACTAATTTTTTTACCTCAGATCAATTATTTGAACGACAATCTCGGATTGGCATTGCTCGTGATAATGAGCGAGGTACGGTAAAAGAAGGCATGTTGTATCAAACACAACATATTCGCCCCAAGCCAGAAACAGCGATTGAAATGGATGTTTCTGGCTTAAATAATCGTTATCCCTTAAACAATATGATTCGGCTTGGGGGAGAAGGTCGTAGTGTCAATATGACGATTCATCCACCCCAGACGATGCTTTCTAGGGTGAGCAATCAGAAAATTATCAATCAGAGTCAGGGTATTATTCTGTATTTATTAACTCCTTTATTAATCGAGCAATCCAAACAAAATTTGCATGTCCTACCTGACTTTAAACCATGTGAACCTAATCATACAGATCACGATCAGTCTAAAACCACCTATTGGAAAGGCTCAATTGAAGGTATCGAATTAAAGATTTGTGGGGCAATTGTTGGTAAAGCCCTACGAGAAGGCGGCTGGGATTTAGCTAATCATTGTCCTCGTCCCGTCAAAAGCTTATTACCCGCAGGCAGCTTATTTTATTGCAACGTGGTTAATGACAATATAAATGAAGCCATCAATACACTCTATGATATTCAATTAGGGCAATTACAACAGTACGGTTATGGGCAAATGACCGTTGGTGTTTGGAAATAAAAGTCAGTTAGGAAAATTTAGTATGAAATATGAAAATACAATTTTAGGTCTCATTGCACAAACCTCTATTCATGCAGGGACAGGACAAAACACAGGGGTGATTGATTTACCAATACAACGTGAAGGGCATAATGGCTGGCCGTGTGTGTTTGGTTCAGCCATTAAAGGTGCGATGCGTGCCAATGCAGAACAACATTATGGTAAAGCCAGTATCAATGTTATTTTTGGTCCCGAAACAGATCAAGCTGGTGACTATGCAAGTGCAATCATGATCAGTGATGCACGTTTAGTCTTGTTTCCCGTGCGTTCATTAAGCTCACAATTTAAATGGGTGACTTGCCCTGCGGCGCTAGAACGATTAAACCTTGATCGGCAACGGTTTGGCTTTGATAAAATTGCATTCGATGAATTATTACTCAGTGAAATGCAGGCAATTATTCATGCCACGAATCCACAAAATCATAAAAACAGCTTATATCTGGAAGAATACCGTTTTGATTTAATAGAGCAAAACTTAGATAAAGTCTTGCAACTCTTAAAGCCCTTATTATCATCCGATTATGCTCAAGCACAATTGGATCAACAATTAGTGATTGTTAGTAATGATGATTTTAGCTATTTAGTCCAATATGCCACCCCTGTTAATGCCCATATTGCGATTGAGTCTGAGACTAAAACAGTAAAAACAGGTGCATTGTGGTACGAAGAAACACTCCCCCCTGAAACTGTCCTTTATGTAGGGATTACGGCGGTGAATGCGCGTAGTTCTGATCGTTTGCCAGAGTGGCAGGCAAAAAAAGTATTGAATGTTTTATTAAGTATGTTTGAAGAGTACCCTTGGTTACAAATTGGAGGTAATGCAACGGTTGGAATGGGTTGGTGTGCAATCTGCGATAGTCGAGATTATCAAAGGCAGGGAGAAGCATAATGCAAACCCTGCAACAAAAACGCGCTAAATATGTCTTAGATTGTGTGCAAAAAGCTATAAATAGATCGGTTAACCAAAAAGAATATAAAAGCTATGCTGCTAATTTACCTGCCATGATTCATACCAATGGACTAGGGCAAGCCGTGGCTTTTTTTCGATCTAAGGGGGAAGAAGATACTCATTTTGAACTGTATCAACTACTTTCTGATTGGTTAACCCAAGCAGATCAACCCTATAAAGGTTATCGTGATTTATTGGAAGGGATTGTTAATGAAAATATGCAGCAGTACCGTTTAGCTCAAATGGAAGCACAAGCATTAATGAGTTGGGTTAAAAAATTCGCTAAAGCTTTTATGGAAGATGACTCATGAGAAAAGCCCCGCTATACAAAGAATACAAATCGTCTCACTCTTCTGAAGTCATTAAAAATAAAAACAATTATCATAAAGGCTTATGGTTTGATCGTTTTTTTAATCGTTACTATTACAATCAGTTAGACTCTCAAGATAAACATAATTGGCAGTTGAAAGACCCACATCAAGAGCATCGAACTGATAATGAAAAAGAACAGCCTAAAAAAGACTGGATTGATCGGGTTATCAGTGGAGAATGTGGTGTTCAACAGGCATTGAAACACCATGCAGTACAATATACTCAATTGTGTCAAAGTTTAAAAGGTCAGCAACTGATTGCCAAAAACAGCTGGAATTTTGCGATTGGAATGGGAAATAATCATCCTGTCGAAAATGGTTTTAGTTGGCATCCCACTCTCGGAACGCCCTATTTAACAGGGGCAGCGGTTAAAGGTTTATTACGAACATGGGTAGAAGTTTGGTCTGGGCTTGAGTCTGATAAAATCAAACAAAAATGCCATTCTTGGTTTGGAAGTGAAGAAAAGTTTCCTGATCCTAAAACATCGAACGAAGCCCAAAAAAATCAAGCCGGTCTATTTATCTTTTTTGATGCCCTACCAATTGAACCTGTCAAGCTTAGTTGCGATATTATGACTCCCCATATGGGAGAGTGGTATAGCCAAGGTGATAACATCACCGCTAAAAATCGTAATGATAGCCTCCCTGCGGATTGGCATAGTCCCAATCCTATTGCCTTTTTAGTGGTGAAAGAGATTTGTCTACAATTCTGTATTGCTCCGCGTCCTTGTTTACATCCAAAGCAAACAGAAGCATTAGTAGAGGCGATGAAATATTTAAAAATGGCCTTAGAATTTTTAGGAGCAGGGGCAAAAACCGCTGTGGGTTATGGTCGTTTTGAAGAAGATATTCAAAAAACTAAGCAGGTTAAGTGCTGGTTAAAAGATAAACGACTAAGCCAGATGAGTGTAAAAGATGCTTTTAGAAAAAAGTTATTGGATTCTTATTGTTATAAAGATCAAAAAATTGAGGAAGATTTTGGTATAGGTATCAATAAAACCCGTCAATTCTACATAGAAAAAAATATTTGTTGGGAAGAAATTATTGAAATTTTATTAGAAGAAAAAATTACTTTAATTCAGACTTGGGAAACACTTGATAAAAATACAGTAAAAGCCAAAGCTTATCGAAAATTATCCCCCTACTTTCCCCACTTCATTATTTATTTAGATAAGGAAAAAAGTGAGCAAGTTTCTTATTGTCAATTATCTAAGAAGCGGCTATATGATTCTGGTCAAGTAGAACACTTTGCGATTGATGATTACCCAAGGCAAACCATCAAGCCTGTTAAAGTCTTAGTGATCGGGACAAAGCAAAGTGCTTGGTACAGCTTTCTTTCTACATGGTGTCAACAAATAATGGGCTTGGAGTTGGATGATATTGAAATCTTATCAGATGCTGTTTTTGAGTTAATGGAAGCAGAAGAAGATCAATCAATGGGGTTGTCAACATCTTGCTTAAGCCGTTTAAATGAATATTTAGATCCGTATAATCTGGTGTTATGTTTTGATTCCTCGCTATTCAATCAGAAAAATCCCCATGATTTAAGCAAAGAAATACAAGATTTTATGGCAAAGTTTAATATAAGGAATCTCTATGACTCACACACTGGTTAGTTTGCTTGGAAAAGTTAAAAATCCAAAATATGCAGATTCTAATTACCGCAAAGCTAACTATTATTTTTCAGAAAATAATATAGAAACTTCACGTTTTTTCGGTTTAACCTTACTAAAAAATACGCAAGTCGATAAATTTACCGTATTAGGTACAACAGGCAGTATGTGGGATAACTTAATGTTGGAGGTGAGTTTAGATAAACACTATCCACATTTAGAAGATAAAATCCTAAAACTAGGCGAGGATGCACATGCCAATCAAATACAACAAGCTGATTTAGATAAATTTTCTGATTATATGGCAGAAATTCTACAGGTTTCTTGTGAGTTGAAACTAATTCCTTATGGGCGTACTCCGAAAGAGCAGGCTCAAACATTGCAAATTTTAATGCAGAGCTTTTCCTACGGTGATCAAGCTACACTGGACGTTACACACAGTTTGCGACATTTACCGATGTTAGTACAACAAAGTGCTTTATTATTACAAACCTCAAAATCAGTAAAAATTCATGGGATTTATTATGGCGCATTAGAGTTAACTCAAAATGAGCAAACACCTGTTATGCGTTTAGAGGGTTTGTTAGAGATTAATAACTGGAATCAAGCCTTAGCCCATTATGATAAACAGGGTGATTACAGTGTTTTAATTCCTGTATTAAAAAAATCCAGTTTAAGCCAACAAATGATTGATTACTTAGAAAATGCAGCATTTTATGAACAAACTAATAATGTACAAAAAGCCCGTAATCAATTAAAGAAATTTTTACTCGCATTGAAACAACATGATCATCAAAAGGATATTTATCTCAATTTATTTTTACCTGCATTAGAAGCCCGCTTTAAGTGGGTTAACGAAGATAAATTGTATCAACGTCAAACAGCTGTTGCATGGTTAGCGCTTGAGCATGGTAATTTATTACGGGCAACTTTATACGGCTTTGAAGCTTTTATTACCTATTTAGTACAAAAGCAAGGGGGAAACCCTGATCAATATGAGAGTCGAGAAACCGCTAAACAAGACTATCAAATTCAAAGACCCATAAAAACATGGCATTCCTATAAACAATTACGGCAGATTCGGAATCGATTAGCGCATAGTAGTACCCATTCAGATGCTAAAATTATTCAGATTGTTTCTAAACGAATGGCTTTACAACAATGCTTACAAGCGATATTTATCCAGTTAATTCCTAAAGATGGCTAAAGCCCTTGATAGCATAATTAAAAGATTGCACCCTAAACCCCATGTTAATGTACAACACCTACCTGACTAATAATGGGATTGTCTAGAGACTGATTTGGGTTACTCAATTGTGCGCTAAACCCGTATTGTACGCAGTAGCCCCAGAGTCAGGTTTTTGGGTGAAAACCTACCTAGGATTCAATCACTCACTTGACAGCATCACTGAAAAATTGCACCCTAGATGCCGTGTTGTCGCAGTATGGATTGTGAATTTGCAATGTGGGTAATGAAGCTAAAAAAACTGTATAAAAAGTGTCCAAAATGACCCCTAAATTTCAGGTCAAAAATGGTCTAATTTTTATACACCTTAACTTTTTGTTTTTAAAAGATATTTTAGGTTCAACGGGGTTGCAACACCTACCTGACTAATAAGTGACTATGTTGTCAATGATTAGTTTTTTGCAAAATTATTATCCCAATGAATTCCACTTTTTACCATGGAATTCAGGATAACAATCATCTTTCTAATACAGGCAATTAAGGCCACCTTTTTGGCTTTTCCTGCGGCTAACAAGCGTTCGTAAGTGACTTTGATCACAGGATTAAAGCGAATGGCAGACATCATTCCCATAAACATGACGGAACGAATACTGGCACGTCCCCCCCGTATTTTTCGTTGCCCTTGGTATAAACCACTGTCCCGATTCATTGGGGCAACCCCGATTAAAGCCGCGGCTTCTTTGTTACTGATTCTTCCCAATTCAGGCATATCACTGAGTAGACTAAAGGTGATGATATTTCCAATGCCGGGAACACTGTTTAAGATAGCCTTTTTAGTTTTATATTCATCACATTGACTGATCAGCTTTAACAACTTTTTATCGAGTTTAGCGATTTGATTTTTAAGGGTGTTAAGGACAGGTTTGATAAAACAACTAAGGGATTTAGGTAATCCTTTTAAACGGTTTTTTTCCATTGTTTGCATCCCAACTAATTGACGGCGACGCGCTAAAAAGTCACTCATTTTCTGAATGTTAGCGGGTTTTAAGCGAGATAATTCAGGTTTAACTGCTTCACCATAATGGGCGATCAACTGGGCATCCAGTTTGTCCGTTTTAGCGAATTGTCCAATGGCTTCTGCAAACTTTCTAATACTTGCAGGGTTGATCACGGAGAAAGGTAATTTTGCTTTTCCACACGCGGCAATAAAGAGATGATGTAGCCGTCCTGTGGCTTCAATAATAATGCGAGTGGGGGTATATTTTTTGATTGTTTGAAGGGCTTTTTGGATGCCTTTTTCATCATTGGAAACGGTAAAATCTATTCCTAATGGACGAAGATAAATGTCTAATTGATACTTACCTGTATCAACACCGACGTTAATTTCATTTTGACTATTTTGTGTACTCATAATAAGATAACTCAACCTTGCTAATTCGGGTTCGATGACCCCTTTGACTATTCGAGATTGTCTGCGAGTCTAATACCGTGTTCTCACTTATTAACGGCCTTTAAAAAGCCTTGTATTGAACGAACTACGGTATAAGAAACTTTAGATTGCAACTAAAGTTCGGATCTCATTTTACCCGATTTTGCGGGGTTTATTATCCATACAAGGTATTGAGACTTTTCATGATATACTTCCTTAATTTCTCAAAGGTTGCAACACCTACCTGACTAATAAAATAAGGATAAATGCTATAATAATGATTTAAAAGGATTAAAGAGTATGAGTCGCAAATTAGTGAGTTTTGATTGGGCAATCAAACGAATTCTGCGGAGTAAGGTTAATTTTGAGATTTTAGAAGGGTTCTTATCCGAACTATTATTTGAAGAAATTCATATTCTTGAAGTCTTGGAAAGTGAAAGTAATCAGGATAATAAAAAAGATAAATCAAACCGTTTGGATATTAAAGTAAAAAATGCGAACGATGATATTATTATTATTGAAATTCAATACAGCAGTGAATTAGACTATTTACAGCGTATTCTTTATGCTACCAGCAAAGTGATTACTGAACACCTTAATAAAGGCGATCCGTATTCTAAAGTGAGCAAAGTTATTTCTGTCAATATTCTTTATTTTGATTTTGGCGAAGGCGATGATTATATTTATCATGGCACAACCCGTTTTATGGGCATACATAATAATACGCCACTTAAACTCAATGCTAATCAGCAACAATTGTATAAAAGTAGCAAAATTGAGACGCTATACCCTGAATATTATTTAATCAAAGTTAAAAACTTTGATGATATTGCTAAAGATAGTCTTGATGAATGGATTTACTTTCTTAAAAATGAAGAAATTAAAGACAATTTTAAAGCCAAAGGCTTGGAAAAAGCGAAACAAGAATTGAACTATTTAAAGATGCCCGATCCCGAACGGCTGAAATACGAACGCTATCAAAGTCATTTACACCATCAAGCCAGTATTTATGAATCTACCTTTGTTATTGGGAAAATGAAGGGCATAAAGCAAGGAATGGAAAAGGGAATAGAAAAGGGAATAGAACAAGAAAAAGAGAATAGTCGATTACAATTACAGGAAGAAAAACGCAAAATTATTTTAAGATTGGCGGAAAAAGGCTTTGATGCACAAGAGGTAGCGGTGATTTCAGGTGTTGAGGTGGATACGGTGAAGGAAATTTTAACGTAATCTACAATGGGATTGTCTAGAGACTGATTTGGGTTACTCAATTGTGCGCTAAACCCGTATTGTACGCAGTAGCCCCAGAGTCAGGTTTTTGGGTGAAAACCTACCTAGGATTCAAT
>WFRR01000093.1 GCA_015486375.1 Thiotrichaceae bacterium | reverse complement strand
GTAAACCGAAATATTTTTATCATACGAGATTCACATGGGATGTAGACAATTACATTTAAATAATTTTTTCAGTTTCGTTAAAACAGAAGTAAAACAAAAAAACGGCTTCAGATTTGTCGGGAACCGCCTTTCAAAACAATGTAGCTTAGGCTTCCAGCCTGAGAATATTTTTTACTCTTACAATGATAACGACCAACTCCTTACTGAAACTTCAACAGTTAATGGAACAATTAATTACCAATACGATGCCAATGGTTCATTAATTTCCAAAGTCAACCAATCTCAAAATGAATCTTATTCCTATACATACAATTTACAAAACCGCCTGGCAAGTGCAACCATCACCCGCATTGAAGTCGATCAAACCGGAATATCCAAGCTCGTCGAAATCACTGCAAATTACGCATATAATCAATCCGGCATCAGAGTTAGAGCTAATACAAGTACTAAGATCGACAACGCCACTCCAACCGTCATGAACCGCAAGTATCTTTTAGACAGTGGAATGACGGGATATAGTCAAGTACTAGAAGAAATAGACGCTACAAATAACACGCTTGTCAAATCGTATACCTTAGGTGACGATGTGCTAAGTCAAACAGTTGGTGGAATCACTTCATATCTGCAATATGATGGACATGGTTCGACGAGACTACTGACTGATTCAACAAGTGCCATAGCTTCAAGATTTGATTATGACGCTTATGGTAAGAATCTGTTCTCCGCCAACGTAACTAATCCAAGTGCTACTGATATGCTGTATAGTGGTGAGCAGTTTGACACTAACCTTCAGATGCAGTATCTGAGAGCTAGATATTATGATCAATCGAATGGTAGGTTTAATAGAGTCGATCCATTCAATGGAAATATGGGTGATCCGCAGAGTTTGCACAAGTATGCTTATTGTCACGGAGACCCTGTGAACAATATTGACCCAAGTGGAATGGTTAATTTTTCACTAATTGGACAACTTGCCGTAACGGCAATAAGAACTATTATAACAACAATGCTGGTTCCTGCAATTAAAGCTGGTGCAATAGGTGGATTAGCAGGCGGATTAATAGGTGGAGGAATTGCGGCATTTCTACATCGTCTTCAAACTGGAACTTGGGAAGGTGCAGAAAAAGCTTTTCTTGACGGAGCTGTTTATGGTGCAATTTTTGGAGCTATTATTGGTGCTGCGTCTATACATCCCGTCGCTTTGGCAATAGCTTTGAATGTTACGTTTGGTATTAATTTAGCATTTTCCATTCCACTCTTGCTTAATGGTGAGGTGAAACCATCAGTTAAAGTAGTTATAATTGTACTACTCATAGTACAAGCACGGTTTGCATATAAAGCATCTGTTCGTGGCGACCTTTATTTGAGAACTGCACATTCCAGCAGTAAGCAACGTAATGTTTTAAATTATGTCAGTGCCGCAGAAAAAGATAGTCAAAACACTTTACTGATAAACAGACAATCACCTCTCAATGATGTTATTGTACATTCTGATGGAAAGTCTTTTTCTATTTTCAATAATGGTAAGTGGTATAAAATCTCTCCAAGGACATTTGCACGATTTGTTAATGCACAAGGAATGAGAGGTAAAAATATTAGACTTTTAGCGTGTAAATCAGCAGAAGGAGCTGCACAAGGAGTCGCTAATGGAACAAGAGGAACTGTGGTTGCACCAAATGAAATAATAACAGTAAATGGTGATGGTAGTATGACTGCTGGAGGAACTTCAGCTCCAGTTTCTTTTATTGAATTTAAACCAGGATTCGACCTAAGTGGTCTTGAAGGTCTTTTAGGTGGACTATCAGGAGATGTTGAAGATGAGTAATTTAAATAACATAGGTTTTTTTAAAGAGTTGAAAGGGTGTGAAAAATCAGCACAGTCAATTAAGGACTTTGTCTCTAAGACCAAACACCCAGACGAAAAAAATATTATTAAATATCTAAACAGTATTAAACAGGGAAGTATTGTTCTTTGTGGGCCTGTTAAAGATGAAATAAAATCTTTTCATAAGCCTATTATTGGAGGCTTATCTATTTATAGTGACGGTCATTACCAGTGGCGCAGTGACCTGTCTTATTACGTTAAAAATTATCATATTAAGCTCCCAGAGACATTCATTGAGCACATGAAAAAACATAATTGGGAAGCTAAGTCCTGTAGGGGAACAGCGAGTTCCATGATCGAAAAATAACTGATATTTTCAGTATTTTTTGCGATTTCCGCAATTTTGCGAACATCGCAAATGCTCTTTGACATCAAAAATAATCTGCGATACTCGCTGATTATATATCACACATTCGTGTCAATTCGGTACGCCAAGAGGCGTTTTTATATCAGTTGGTGAAAAACCAACCCGTCAATTGACTATTCGGGCGGTAGTGAATGGAATAGTATATTCCGCGGGAGGGCATAAATCGTGATGTTTATGTTCGAGTTCCTTGGTAACGAGTGAGCAGACCGTAATGAAAATGAACACGCAGGCTTCGTTACACCTATGCGACTGATGAGCCTTCCGAATATGGCGAAATCTGTCACCGCATACAAAGAGAGCATTAGAGCTGTTATAGCGGGGCCTGCCCTGGCG
>WFRR01000092.1 GCA_015486375.1 Thiotrichaceae bacterium | reverse complement strand
GATTAATAATATGAACGTTAGCATTTTCTTTTGTACTTAAAAAAAACTTAGTCTCAAAATAGTAGGAGATAAGAAATTTTAATATCCTTATATGAGATGCTTCTAAACCTGTACTTGCTATAGAGATTGTCGCCTGTTCATCCATGCTGCTTCGACTTCACCTTAAATTTATCAATTCATTTTGAGTTGCTATAAGATTAGACTTTTTTCTGAGATTCCTTTCAGTCTTTAATAGAGAGCATAGTTGGTTTTTTCGAGATATTTGAAAAAATAATGGAAAATCATAACTTTTTTAAAAAAATATTTATTTTGAGTGATTTTTTGGCGAATTAGCGTGAATTTGATCCATTAATAAGCAAAATAATGAGAATCATTATTAATTGAATTTATATTTCAAGCATGACAATAGTAAAATTTAAGCAGTACTGCTAGATGCGTAAGCTCAAAATCGCACTAGGTAAACTCCTTGTATCTCTTTAGTGAAGGTTGTTCAAAAGCGAAAAATCAGCCACAATAGCTCGTGCTTGAATGTAGGTCTGACTTATAGACAAGTTATCTTCCTTCCCCTCGGAATAGTAGCTTGATGGAATATACCCATAGAGTCTCCTAGTTAAGACTCTATGGGTATCTTTCATCTCGGGTGTACATGCTAGCTTACATTCAGTTGAAAAACATATTCAAATTTACAGGAGATTATCAATGCCAACACGCCAAGAATTAGCGAATGCCATTCGCGCCTTAACAATGGATGCGATTCAAATTCCCAATTCAGGTCATCCTGGTGCGCCAATGGGCATGGCAGATATTGCCGAAGTCCTTTATAACGATTTTATGAAACACAATCCAAGCAACCCTAATTGGGCTGACCGTGATCGTTTCATTATGTCCAATGGTCATGGTTCCATGATGCCGTACTCTGTACTGCATTTAACAGGTTATGATTTATCGACAGATGATCTTAAGGCGTTCCGACAATTACATTCTAAAACTCCAGGTCATCCTGAGTACGGCTATACCGCAGGTATTGAAACGACGACAGGACCTTTGGGTCAAGGTATCACTAATGCCGTCGGTTTTGCATTAGCTGAAAAAGTCATGTCAGCACAGTTCAACAAAGAAGGACATGACATTGTTGATCACAACACTTGGGTTTTCCTTGGTGATGGTTGTTTGATGGAAGGTATTTCTCATGAAGCGTGTTCATTAGCAGGCTCATTTGGTCTAGGCAAACTTATTTGTTTCTATGACGATAACAATATCTCTATCGATGGTAATGTTGATGGTTGGTTTGCTGATGATACCCCTAAGCGTTTTGAAGCTTACGGCTGGCAGGTAATTTCTGTTGATGGTCACAATGCTGACGAAATCAAAGCGGCCACTGAGCAAGCGAAAGCTGAAACAGAAAAGCCAACGATGATTTGTTGTAAGACAGTCATTGGTAAAGGCGCACCGAATAAAGAAGGTGGACACCACGTTCACGGTGAAGCACTCGGTCTTGATGAAATTGCAGCAACCCGTAAAGCCTTAAATTGGTCACATGCTCCTTTTGAAATTCCAGCCGATGTTTATGCAGGTTGGGATGCGAAAGAAGCAGGTGCAGCAGCAGAATCAGCATGGGATGAAAAATTCGCAGCCTATGCCGCTGCTTATCCGACTGAAGCGGCTGAGTTCAATCGTCGTATGGCGGGTGATCTTCCTGCGGATTGGACAGAACATGCAGATAAGTTTATTGCAGAAGTTAACGAGAATGCGCCCACTCAAGCGACGCGTATTTCTTCAAAAATGTCATTAAATGGTTTCTCTCCTCTATTACCTGAGTTCTTAGGTGGTTCTGCGGATTTGACTCCATCGAATAATACCTTTAGTGAAACCAGTGTTAAGATCAATGATAACAACGGTTCTAAGGAAATGAATTTCGCGGGTAACTACATCTCTTATGGTGTACGTGAATTCGGTATGTCAGCCATTATGAATGGTGTGACCTTGCACGGTGGTTTATTGCCTTACGGTGCAACTTTCCTAATGTTCTCTGAATATGCACGTAATGCACTGCGTATGGCAGCATTGATGAAAATTCAAAGCATCTTTGTCTATACGCATGATTCCATTGGTTTAGGCGAAGATGGCCCCACTCACCAAGCGGTTGAGCAAATTCCTACACTACGTATGATTCCTAACATGTCAGTATGGCGTACTTGTGATGCAGTCGAAACAGCCGTTTCTTGGCGTGCAGCGATTGAGAAGAAGAATGGTCCTTCTTGCTTAATCTATTCTCGTCAAAACCTAGCACACCAGAATCGTACCGATGAGCAAATTGCTAATATCGCTAAGGGTGGCTACATTCTTAAAGATACGGACGGCACACCCGACGCTATCGTAATTGCAACAGGTTCTGAAGTTGATTTAGCCATGCAAGCCGCTGAAGCATCTGATAAGAATGTTCGAGTTGTTTCTATGCCTGCGACAGATGTATTTGAAGCACAAGATGCGGATTATAAAGAGTCTGTTTTACCTGCATCAGTCACTGCAAGAGTAGCCGTTGAAGCAGCGACTCCTGATGGTTGGTACAAGTACGTTGGCTTAAATGGCAAAGTGATTGGCATGACAACCTTTGGTGAATCTGCCCCTGCACCTGAATTATTTAAATACTTCGGTTTCACAGTAGAGAATGTAGTTTCTGCTATTAATGAAGTGGCTTAATTTCACTTAATTTTCCAATATTTGTTTTTTACCCTGCTAGTCAAGAGCAATCGAGATAGTAGGGTTTCAAAACAAATTCGTTTTATTTATTTCTTATCCCTTTTAGGAGTTAACTCATGACAGTTAAAGTCGGTATTAATGGTTTTGGTCGTATTGGTCGTATGGCATTTCGTGCAATTCACGCTTCATTCCCAGGTTTAGAAGTCGTTGGAATCAACGACCTTCTTGATAATGATTACCTTGCTTACATGCTTAAGTATGATACAGCACAAGGTCGTTTCGCAGGTACAGTTGACGTTGATGGTGATAACTTCATTATTGATGGCGAGCAAAAAATTCGTTTAACCGCTGAGCGTAACCCTGCTGATCTTAAGTGGGACGAAGTCGGTGCTGATTTAGTTATTGATTGCACAGGTTTCTTTTTGACTCAAGAAAGCTGCCAAGCACACATCGACGCAGGCGCAAAGAAGGTGGTTCAATCTGCACCCTCTAAAGATGGTGGTCCTATGTTTGTTTATGGTGTTAACCATAATAAATATGATGGCGAAGCGATTGTTTCTGCGGCATCTTGTACCACCAACTGCTTGGCACCTATGGCTAAAGTCATCAATGATAAGTGGGGCATCAAACGGGGTCTTATGACCACTGTTCATGCTTCAACTGCCACTCAAAAGACCGTTGATGGTCCTTCAATGAAAGATTGGCGTGGTGGTCGTTCTGTATTTGAGAATATCATCCCATCTTCAACAGGTGCTGCTAAAGCGGTAGGCGTTGTTCTTCCTGAATTAAACGGCAAACTAACAGGTATGGCTTTCCGTATTCCTTCTGTTGATGTTTCTGTTGTTGATTTAACCATTGAGTTAGACAGCGAAGCAAGCTATGAAGAAATCTGTGCAGAAATGAAGGCGGCTTCTGAGTCAGGTGATATGTCTAAGACACTTTCATACACTGATGAGAAAGTGGTTTCTTCTGACTTCCGTGGTATTGGTTTCTCTTCAATCTTTGATGCAGGTGCAGGTATCTCTCTTGATAGCACATTTGTTAAAGTGGTTTCATGGTATGACAATGAGTATGGTTATACTTGTAACATGCTACGTTTAGTTGAGCATGTTTCTGCTTAATAGCATATCAATTAATGTAAGTCTCATTTAAAAGATGTGACTTGCATTTAGCGAGAAATATTAGTAAGTAATTTAATATTATAGAAAAAATTTTCAGTTAGATTACGTTAATAAAATTTATTCAGAGGTCAATTTTAATGAAAAGACTAGGTATTATAATTTTTTCAGTACTACTTTTAGGTGCTTGTTCGACGCCAAAAGTTGTAGAAGTCAATAAAGTTTCTGATACTCGTTTAACATGTACTCAGTTAGAAGCAGAGATAATCGATTCGAATCGATTTGAGCAAAAAGCAAGAGATGCAAAAGGGGTTACAGGTACAAATGTTGCCGCAGCAGTATTGTTTTGGCCTGCAATGATTGGTACTTATAAAAATGCTAATGATGCGATTAATGCAGCCCGTGATAGAAAAGCACATTTAATGAAATTACGCTCAAAAAAAGGTTGTCGATAATATTCATTTAAGAGCATATTCATTATGTAAGTAATAATATGTTCACCATCTTCAAATGTAGATTATTTAGCAAAGTGACTGGGTGTTATTTTGCTAAATAATTTAATTAAATTTTTAAGGAGTTCACCTATGTCTGTAATTAAGATGACTGATCTCGACCTTGCGGGTAAGCGCGTTCTTATTCGTCAAGACCTCAATGTACCTATAAAAGAGGGCAAAGTAACTTCTGATAAACGTATTCGTGCCTCACTGCCTTCAATCGAAGTATTGGTCGCGGCAGGTGCAAAAGTGATGATTATGTCTCACTTAGGTCGTCCAACAGAAGGTTCTCCTGAAGATCAATTCTCTTTAGCCCCTGTTGCTAACCATATGGGCGGTTTACTGGGTAAAGATGTTGCACTAATTAGTGACTATTTAGATAATGCACCTGAGCTTGAGAATGGCGAAGTGGTTTTACTTGAAAATGTCCGTTTTAATGTCGGTGAAAAGAAAAACGATGAAGGCTTATCACAACAATATGCAGCACTTTGTGATGTTTATGTTATGGATGCTTTTGGTACCGCTCACCGCGCACAAGCATCAACACATGGTGCAGGTAAATTTGCGGATACAGCAGCAGCAGGACCTTTACTTGCAGGTGAATTAGAAGCGTTAGGCAAAGCACTGGATAATCCAGCCCGTCCAATGGTTGCATTAGTCGGTGGTTCAAAAGTTTCGACTAAATTAACCGTCTTAAAATCACTTTCTAAAGTGGTTGATCAATTAATCGTAGGGGGGGGTATTGCCAATACCTTTATTGCGGCTGAAGGTCACAACGTAGGCAAATCTTTGTATGAAGCAGATTTAGTTGAAACCGCTAAAGAATTAAAAGCAGCGGCTCAAGCCAATGGTGGTGATATTCCTGTACCGACAGATGTTGTTTGCGGGAAGGCATTCTCTGAAACGGCAGAAGCGACTACAAAGGATGTTGCAGACACTACCGATGACGATATGATTTTTGACATTGGACCAAAGTCGGCGGAAGCTTTAGCCGAAGTTATTAGAAATGCAGGCACAATTGTTTGGAATGGTCCAGTGGGCGTATTTGAATTTGATCAATTTGGTGCAGGTACGAAAGCGATTGCAATGGCAATTGCAGAATCTGATGGCTTCTCTGTTGCAGGTGGTGGTGATACGCTAGCTGCAGTTGATAAATATGACATTGCTGATCGCGTTTCTTATATTTCAACAGGTGGTGGTTCATTCCTTGAGTTTTTAGAAGGCAAAAAATTGCCCGTTGTTGAAATGCTGGAAGAAAAGGCGAAAGGCTAACAAATAGCCAATACTAAGATCCTATTACGTTACGCTAATAATATGTGATTAGATTTAACCTTATGTTAGGGCTAATCGCATAAAATAGGCTGAATTAATAGAATCAAATAGGAAATTCCATGAGAAGAACAAAAATTGTAGCAACAATGGGGCCTGCAACGGACACGCAAGAACGCGTCGACTCCTTGGTCGAAGCTGGTGTTGATGTAGTTCGTATGAATTTCTCGCATGATACGCCTGAAAAACATAAACGCCGTGCTGAAATGGTGCGTATTGCTGCTAAAAAATATGGCAAAATCGTTGCTGTTCTTGCTGATTTACAAGGCCCTAAAATTCGAATTGAACGTTTTGAAAATAATAAAATTTTCCTACGTACAGATGATAAATTTATTCTTGATGCCGATTTAGACGGTGATGCAGGCAACCAAGAACGCGTCGGTATCGCTTATAAAACACTACCGAGTGAAGTGACTCAGGGTGATGAGCTTTGGTTAGATGATGGTCGTATTGTCCTATCTGTTGATTCAACCATCGGTGCAGAAGTGCATACAACGGTCGTCAATGGCGGTTATCTTTCTAATAAAAAAGGTATTAACCGCCGTGGGGGTGGTTTATCCGCAGAAGCACTGACTGAAAAAGACAAGCAAGATATTAAAACAGCCGCTGAAATGAATGTTGATTATCTTGCTGTTTCTTTTCCTAGAAACGCAGAAGACATGAATTATGCGCGCGAATTAATGTTAGCCGCAGGCGGTGATGCTGCCTTAGTCGCTAAAATTGAACGTGCCGAAGCGGTGGTGGAAGAAACGCTAAAGGAGATTATTCTCGCCTCTGAAGTTATTATGATTGCACGAGGTGATTTAGGGGTTGAAATTGGGGATGAGCGTTTACCTCAAGCCCAAAAGCACATGATCAAGTTAGCGCGTGATATGGATCGTGTCGTAATTACTGCCACGCAAATGATGGAAACAATGGTAGAAAATCCCATTCCGACCCGTGCAGAAGTATTTGATGTTGCCAATGCAGTTATGGACGGTACTGATGCTGTCATGCTTTCAGGTGAAACCGCCGCAGGCGCACATCCTTGTCGTGTGGTTAAAACCATGGCTAGAATTTGTGAAAAAGCAGAAGAAAGTGCCATCACCACAAACTCGCATCATCGTATGGAAATTAAGTTTTCTCAACGTGACGAAGGCATCGCCATGGCAAGTATGTATATTGCTAATCACATGGACATTAAGGGTATCGCTGCCTTAACGGAAACGGGGTCAACTCCATTATGGATGTCACGGATTAGCTCCAGTATTGCCATTTATGCCTTAACCCGTTCAGAGAAAACTTGTCGTCGCGTTGCATTGTATCGTGGTGTTTGCCCTGTTTTATTCAAAGAATTTCCTGCTAATCCTAAAAGGGCAAACAAAATTGCAGTTGAACAATTAATTGAAAATAATGTTGTTCAAGATGGTGATTTAGTCCTCGTTACAAAAGGGGATGCTATGGGTAATAAAGGCGGTACAAATCAAATGAAAATTATTCGTGTAGGGGATCATCATAACGGGTAATTTAAGTACTAATATTTTTATTTGAGATAATTTTACACCTATCTCAAAATTTGGGATATTCGTCTAATAATTATGATATTTGACTGATATTCTTAAGTTTTTAATGTATTTGTTTGTTTAGTTGCGTAAAATAAATACACAATCATTATATTTTTAACCAAGATTAAGGAGGAGCTAATGGCTCTTATTTCAATGCGTCAGTTGCTAGATCATGCTGCTGAAAATAGTTACGGTATGCCAGCATTTAACGTAAACAATATGGAACAAGTCCATGCAATTATGCAGGCAGCGGATGAAACTAATTCTCCTGTTATTATGCAGGGTTCTGCAGGCGCACGTTCTTATGCAGGCGAACCATTCTTACGCCACCTAATTATCGCTGCAACAGAAATGTACCCACATATCCCTGTTGTTATGCATCAGGATCACGGTTCTGAACCTGCGGTTTGTTTACGTTCAATTCAGTCTGGCTTTACATCAGTCATGATGGATGGTTCTTTAGAAGCGGACATGAAAACACCTTCTTCATTTGAGTACAACGTGGCGGTCACTAAAGAAGTGGTTAAAATGGCTCATGCGGGTGGTGCTTCTGTTGAAGGTGAGCTAGGTTGTTTAGGTTCACTTGAAACAGGCATGATGGGCGAAGAAGATGGTCACGGTGCAGAAGGCAAACTTGACCTTGATATGTTACTGACTTCGGTTGAAGAAGCGGCTGACTTCGTTGAACAAACCAATGTTGATGCACTTGCAATCGCAATTGGTACTTCTCATGGCGCATACAAGTTTACGCAAGAGCCTACAGGTGAAGTTTTACGTATTGATCGTATTAAGGAAATCCATGCCCGTCTTCCTAATACCCACTTAGTTATGCACGGCTCTTCTTCAGTGCCTCAAGAGTGGTTAGAAATCATCAATAACTATGGTGGTGATATGGGACAGACTTATGGTGTTCCCGTGAGTGAAATTGTTGAAGGTATTAAGAACGGTGTGCGTAAAGTTAATATCGATACTGACTTACGTATGGCATCGACAGGTGCAGTTCGTAGACACCTTACTGAAAATTCCAGTAACTTTGATCCACGTAAATTCTTAAAAGAATCTACGAATGCGATGAAAGAAATCTGTAAAGCCCGTTATGAAGCCTTTGGATCAGCAGGTAATGCGTCTAAAATTGATATTATCTCTTTAGATGATATGGCTCAAGCTTACACAGCAGGCAAATACTAAACGATTTAGTATAAGTATGCTTTTTCGCTAAGCAAAGTAGTATTTAAGTCATTATTACAGGCTTAAATACTATTATTTTTACCTTTCTTGAAGCATTCAGCTAATTGCACGATGACTGTCTCTGTAAGAAATTGTTGATTCGCAATCCGAGAATCTTCTGATAAATTCACTCTATTTTCTAATATGATTCTTTGAGTCACATTATTCCATACACAAAAATAGGCAAAGGCATTTTCTATTTGCATTGCGGGATAAGCTTCAGCATAACCTGTTGTCGATATTCCAATCTCTGTGTTAAATACCCGACAAACACCCATCGCCATTTCTCTAGCAACTCTCTTTGAAACACTATTTACCTGTACCGCATGAGCTCTATCAATCTTTAGTATTTTAACTTTCTGCTCTACACTATAGACCGTCATCCCACCCTCAAAAAACGAACTTGCTCCTGAAATACCGCCTATTTTAGCTTGAATATTTCCAGAACTTAAACTTTCTGCAATAGCAAGTTTATAGCTCTGTTGGGTCAAGTATTCTTTGATTATTTCTAATCTTTTCATTGTTTTAGTAAAAATTACTCAACTATTTATCATCCAGTTTAAAATCAGTCAAACTCTCCTTATCAGTTAGTGTTTTATTGAGTTTATCACCCAAATCAAAGTCAACTAAATGCGGTTCAACTTGAGTCTTATTACTACTTATATCCCCTGATTTCTTATAAGGTGAAGCTGGAATTTCAGCCCGTACTTCAAGATCAGGCTCAAGTTCTGGGGTAGGTTTTTTCTGACCTTTAATTGATCGACGCAAGACCCAAAAAATTGCTAGTAAAATAGCAATAATGCTGCCTAACCAAATCACAACATTAACCTTCATAGGACTCTTCTCTGCTGCTTGAGTCTCACTGGCTGCTATTAGTTGTGTATTCGTTGTTTCGCTCATTTCTGTGGATGGGGAAGTCATTACATTTTCAGCATATTGATTGGATAAATCAATTTCTAGCACTTCTTCCTCCTCCTCTGCACCAGCACCATTGGCTTTTTCTGCTTCCAAGACAAGATTTGCAGCATTCATTCGTTGCGCTTCTTCTAAGAGTTGTTGCTGGATAATTTCTGCTTCAGTCAGTTGAGTTTGACTTTCTGTTTGCTCCTCTGCTGTTTTAGTCTCCTTATCTATATCAGTAGTGCCTACGGCTATATCCTTCTCATCTTTTTTACTATCCTTTGATGTAGCAGTGATAATTAATTGCGCGCTAATCTTATCTTCATAACCTTTTTCATCTTTAATACGCAAATTAACGGTATGCTCACCTGCACTTAAACCTGTGGTATCAATGGCTAGTTGGTTTTGTTCCAATAAACGTCCTTTGGCATCAACCCAGACAATATTAACGCCACCGCGTCGATCATAAGATGAGGCACTTTTAAAGGTCACCGTTTTACCTGCTTCAACACTAACAGTAAAGGGGGTAATAACCGCTTTAGGTAAACTCCATTTCTCTTGTACTCCGAAGTTCATTGCTGGACTCGTGAATGTGCCTTCT
Organism: Thiotrichaceae bacterium; assembly: GCA_015486375.1. GTDB lineage: Bacteria > Pseudomonadota > Gammaproteobacteria > Thiotrichales > Thiotrichaceae > S015-18. The sequence goes on along the minus strand of WFRR01000092.1, from coordinate 34,578 downwards.
CCTGTAATAATAGCTTCAGCCACTACGGTGTTATTACCTGATTTTTCAAAGGTATGTTTCCAGTGAGAGGACGTACTAAAGTACGGTGTGCCATTAACAATAAAACGATAACGTACTTTTTTCCCTGATGCTTTGGGACTAAGTTGTGCCGAAATAGTCACCACTTTACCTGTATCTACTTCGGTACTAGGGGGGGCAACACTGAGCTTGAATTTTTCATCAATCGCTTTTACATAATGAATTTTATTATCATCTTCGGTACGAATACTGCCTGCGGCTGGCATTTGTTTGATAATACCTTTGCCGCCTTTAATGATTTTTTCTTGTGTATTGCCGACTAATAAACCCTTGCTTTCCAATAAGGTCTTTGCTGCGGCTTCATCTAAGCCAACAAGATTAGGGACTTTGATTTTCTTAGCAATATATTTACCAATGCTAATTCGGCGCGAATTGGAATGAATCCAAGGCTTTCCTAAAATACGCGCACTAGCCGTAATAATTTGACTACCTTCTTCTTGAAAGGTATGAGTAAATACAGGGGTTTTACGGGTATAAGATTTACCTGAAAGATTAAATTGATACACTAATTTATCGCTTTCAATCGGAGGGTCAAGTTGTATTTCCATAGTAATTTTACGAGTTACTTGTATTTCACTCGGAGAAATACTCACTCTCACTTGACTCCCCCCATAATTTACTGATCGAGATACAGGGGTTGTAGATGCTGTGGTACTTAGCGTCGTTTTTTTCGATTCTGTAGCAATATTGTCCTTAGCTCTATTTTCATCTTTATCCTTTTTATCTTCATTATCAATAATTTCAACAGAACTAACTTCTGACTTTTCTTCTGTACTAACTGTCTTTACTGCAATGGATGGTTTATCTTGTCTAGCTTCTTTGATTTCAGCAATCGGCTTATTCTGACTAACTTCTTTGATTTCAATAGACGGTTTATCCTGACTAACTTTTGGCACTAAAGCAGTTTTTGCACTTGTAGATACAGTTTCTTTAAGCTCAGTAACTTCAGGAATAGCAATTGATTTAAGCTCTTCATTAAGTGGGATTTGCTTAACTTCAACTTCTGCTTGTTCTATATTTTCAGATACTGATTGTTTCTTATTACTAATTTCTCCCTTAACTTCTGCAACTTCAGGAATAACAATCACTTCGTTAACAGGTGTTTGAGGTGTAGAGACTATTTCTTGTTTAAGTTCTGCTTGAGGTTTAGCCGTATTATCTTTTCCCGAAGAAACATGGACGCTGACATCAATATTTCCCCAACGGTTAGTTTCAGCACCTTCTGTAATACTTTGTGTGATAATTTTGCCAACTTTATCTTTATCTGTTGTTATTATTTCAGTCACGGTTCCCAACGATAAATCATATTGGGGGAGAAGTACGATGGCATCTTCCACCCTTAAACCAATAAGCAAAGGGACAACGCTTTTAAAATTATTTTCTGTTTGTGGTGACGTATCTGTTTCTACAATTTCATCATCTGCAAGTACAACGTAGGGAGATAAACCCACGACAATAAGCAAACTCCATCTGAGTATGCGCTGAAAAAAAGACTGAAATAACATGTTTTATATACCCGTATATATGTAGAATCTTCGATTACATCTTTCTAGTAAAAACCATAAGGATTCCAGAGCAATGTTGAAATTATTATACCCTGCCTTTATTGCTATAAGCTTACTTGTCAGCAGTGTTAATCTTTATGCCGAGGAAGCACTAACACGTCAACAAGTTGATCATGCTTTTGGCACAAAACACAATAAAGTTTCATTACCTCAGACACCTTTTAATACTGATGAAGTCCCTAATATTGCCTTAGCAGCTAATGCAAATGCGGCAGATGTATTACCTGTTTATAAGATTAGTCCAAATACTTATTTCTTCTACGCTAATATTGCAGAAGTTGATGAAAATAATCGCGGTTTCAATGCAAATGCAGGGTTTGTTGTCACTGAGGAGGGGGTTGTTGTAATTGACTCACTCGGTAGTCCACTCTTAGGTCAACGAATTATCAGCACAATTAAAGCCATTACGGATAAGCCGATTAAATATTTAATTGTGACTCACAATCACCCTGATCATGCTTATGGTGCGATTGCTTTTCGTAATTTAGGCGGCGTAAAAATTATTGGTCATCAAGGCACAATCAAATATATTGAATCAGGACGTATTGAACACTCTGTCAATTACCGTAAAACTTTTATCGCACGAGATATGCAGGGTTTTAAGGCAGTTAAACCCGATATACTGATTGGAGGGGAAGAGTATAGCAAAACACGTATTACCTTAGGACAGCAACACTTTGATATTTACAATACGGGTAGTCATCACTCTTTTGGAGACCTTATTGTGCATCAAGTGGATGAAAACTTTGTTTGGATTTCTGACCTTGCCTTTAACAATCGTACAACTTTCATGGCAGATGGTCATTCACAAGCAGCGATCAGCACACAATCTTGGTTATTAGAACAATTTAAAAATGCTCGATTAATGCTACCGGGGCATGGTAGTACACAAACTGCACCTTTTTCTATGGTTAGTAAAACTCAAGCGTATATGCAGCACCTACGTAAAAATATGAGTGATGCACTGAATAATGATATTGAGCTACAGGAAGCCGTGGACAATAATGAATTTGCAGACTGGCAAGATGTACCACTCTACAAACTCAATCATAAAAAGAATATTGATTTTGTCTATCGAGAAATGGAACAGGAATTATTTTAACTATTTCCTTCAAGTTCCTGCATACGTTGGTCATAGCGACTAGAATTTTTGGACTTGCCTTTGCGGTCTTTAAAGCGACCTAAAAGGTAACCTAAAGCAAACATTACCGCTAACATAATAATAATTTCTAAGCTGGCATTTGTACCATCATGGCGGGTCATTATATTTTCAAACATAATTATTCTTGTTCCTTATTCTCTACTTCAATAAATTGTGTCAGTTCAACACGACGATTCTTCTCTCGACCTGATTTCGATTTATTACTCCAAATAGGATCTTCTTCACCTTTTGAGTCTGCGATAATACGGGCAGCAGGTGCGCCCTTATTAACGAGTATGCTTTTTAATATTTTAGCTCGACGCAGTCCAATCGCTTTATTACGTGCGTTTCCACCCGTACTATCAGTATAGCCAATTAAGCTTATTTTAAGACCTTCATCCGTATTCAACATTTCAACCACTTTATCAAGATAAAGTTCAGCATTCGTATTAGAAGCCGTTTGCTTAGATACCGTACGAGGTAAATAAACGCGAACTTTCTTGATTTTAAGAGTGCTATCTTGATTAGCATCTGAACTGGATTTTTTTGCACGATCAATTTTAATTTTACTTAAATCTTTATCTTCTTTTAAGTTAATACTCTCTAGAATAGTAATATCTTCAACTGAATTATCTATTTCACTATTAGAATCTAAACCATCAGTCCCACTATTATCAGTATCATCTATTGCAACTACTTCACTATTAGAATCTGAGCTATCAGTATTACTGTTATCCGTGTTATTTTCGGCATCATTAGTGACAATTTCTTCAGATTGTGCTGCCTCGGCATTATCTGCTTTAATTGCTTCACCAAGATTTGCGGTTGCCTCTGCCAGTTCTTCCTCTGTCATCTGCGAAGCAATACTGGAGCTACTTTCTTCATTATCTTCTGATGCGATGTCTATCTCTGTCGTTTCATTTTCTGAGGTATTCTCATTAGTATCAAGGGATTCAGTTGATTTTTCTGGTTCATCATTGGGATTAGTTTCTTTATTTTTATCCTTTTCTATATCTGTTGTATTCGCTAAAGTCACTTTTGAATCGCCTCCACAGTGACCTTTTATATTGCAAACATACCACCAACCACTCGTACTCGCCCAGAGGAGGGCAGCAATCAAAACCAATGTTCTCATACTGTATCCTTATAAATCATTCATTCTATTGTGTTATTCAGACTATGATATAGCACATGCACTATAGATAGAGTAATCAATTTTTTCAAGTGATAAAGCGTTAGTTTTAAAAAAAATCGTTAATGATATACTCATGGTTTTTGCGGAGTTGTGCGAATGTCACAAAATATCCTCGTATTGCCAGGTGATGGCATTGGTCCTGAAATCGTTACAGAAGCGGTTAAAGTATTAAATGTGCTTAAAGATGACTATGGCTTAAATATTGAACTGACATACGGACATATTGGTGGTGCTGGCTATGATGCAGCAGGACACCCTTACCCTGAAGAAAGTCAACAATTAGCCGCTAAAGCAGATGCTATTTTATTAGGTGCCGTTGGAGGGTATAAGTACGATGATTTGCCCCGTGAATTACGCCCCGAACGTGGCTTACTTGCAATCCGCTCTGATTTAGATCTATTTTCAAATTTACGCCCCGCCATTCTCACCGAAGAATTAGCAGATGCTTCTTCACTCAAACCTGAAATTGTTGCAGGTTTGGATATTATGATTGTTCGTGAACTTACGGGTGGCATTTATTTTGGTCAACCTCGTGGCATTCGTACTTTAGAAAATGGTGAGCGTGAAGGCTATAACACACTGGTCTATCGTGAATCTGAGATAGAACGTATTGCACACTCTGCTTTCAAAACTGCCATGAAGCGTGATAAACGTCTTTGCTCGGTGGATAAGGCAAATGTCCTAGAAGTATCTGAGCTATGGCGTGAAGTGATTACTCGGATAGGCAAAGAATATCCTGAAGTCGAGTTAAGTCATATGTATGTTGATAATGCAGCTATGCAGTTGGTCAAAGAACCTAAGCAATTTGATGTGATGGTCACTAAAAATATGTTTGGCGATATTTTATCGGATGCGGCGGCGATGCTAACAGGTTCAATTGGTATGTTGCCATCGGCTTCACTCAATTCAGAAGGTATTGGCATGTATGAACCCATTCATGGTTCTGCACCTGATATTGCAGGTCAAGGCATTGCGAATCCATTAGCAACGATTATGTCAGTATCGATGATGTTACGTTATTCTTTAGGTAAAGTAGATTTAGCTGATAAAGTTGATGCTGCGGTTAAAACGGTATTACAACAAGGCTTGCGGACTGCCGATATTTATGTCGAGGGGTTACAGGAAGAAAAAGTGGGTACAGCGGCAATGGGTGATGCAGTTGTTGCAGCACTTAAACAAGGAGCGTAAACCGATGTCTAGAACTTATGATATTGCAGTCGTTGGTGCAACAGGTGCGGTGGGTGAAACCCTATTATCAATTTTAGCTGAGCGCAAATTTCCCGTGGGTAAAGTGTATGCTTTAGCCAGTGAACGCTCAGTGGGAAAGCCGATTAAATTTGGTAATAGTACCTTGCGGGTCGAGAATCTAGAGACCTTTGACTTTTCTAAAGTACAGATTGGTTTATTCTCACCGGGTGGAGCAATTTCGGCTATTTACGCCCCTAAAGCAGCGGAAGCTGGTTGTGTTGTTATCGATAATACCGCTCATTTTCGCTATGACGATGACATTCCATTAGTGATTCCAGAGGTCAATCCTCATGCAATTGCAGACTATAAAAACCGGGGTATTATCGCTAATCCGAATTGTTCTACCATTCAAATGCTCGTTGCTTTAAAACCTCTACATGATGCGGCTAAGATCACTCGTATCAACGTAGCCACTTACCAAGCGGTATCTGGCACGGGTACACCAGCGATTAAGGAGCTTGCAGGACAAACAGCAAAATTGCTTAATGGTCAAGAGGCCGAAGCAACTGTTTATCCAAAACAAATTGCGTTTAATTGTATACCACAAATTGATGTTTTTAAGGATAATGGCTATACCAAAGAAGAAATGAAAATGGTTTGGGAAACGCATAAAATCTTGGAAGATCCCGATATTTTAGTGAATCCCACTGCAGTACGAGTCCCTGTATTTTTTGGACACTCGGAAGCAATTCATTTAGAAACCCGTGATAAATTAACGGCACAACAAGCCCGGGAATTATTAGAAAATGCAGAAGGAGTTGAGGTCTTAGATGAGCATAAAGATGGTGCTTATCCGACCGCAGTCACAGAAGGTGCTAATAATGATGCGGTGTATGTAGGACGGATTCGTGAAGATATTTCCCACGAATCGGGTTTAAACCTTTGGGTTGTCGCAGATAATGTGCGAAAGGGCGCTGCATTGAATAGTATTCAAATTGCAGAAGTCCTGATTCGAGATTATCTAGACTAAAAATAGTGTTCTAATGTATACCTTAGGTAATGCTAATATTTACTTAAGGTGTACAAAAAAATTTGTGATAGCCAAAAAATAAAATATATAAATAGCTGAAAGATAAATGCCTAATGATTAAGCTAATGTTAAGTCTCTATAGGTATGATGTCCTCAGGGCTAAGCTGCTGATATTATTGAATCAATAAATCAAATAACAGCATTATAAAAATTTTCAAAACACAATTATTAAGCCACCTAAAGATGGCTACATTCTAAATGTAATCAAATATCTATCCAAGGTGAAACCTTTTTGTGCATACCTATAATATTAATTTAATGTAGTATACGCACGAATACGTCTATAATAATTTAAAACTTTATCCTCTAAATAAAAAGGCTAATAATAGTGTAAGAGGGCAAAGGAACGATGATATACCTGCGAGGGGAAAAAAAGTGAATAAACAGGCTTTGAGTCTAGCTGTATGCATTGCTGGGGCGTATCCATTAAATTCAGGTGCTATTGGTCTTGGTGATATACGGTCAAGTTCTCATCTTAATCAACCACTCAACGCGAAAATAGAACTACTTTCAATCAGTAACAAAGAAGCACAAGACATTAAAGTGCGTCTTGCTTCAGCGGAAGTGTTTAATCGTGTTGGTATTGATCGTCCTGCCTATTTGAATAGTCTAAAGTTCAGCTCTAGTATTCAAAATGGTAAACCTGTCATTATTGTTTCTTCGCAACAACCCATTAAAGAGCCGTTTCTTAACTTTTTATTGGAAGTCAGTTGGCCACAAGGACAATTGCTAAAAGAATATACCGTACAGTTAGATACCCCGATATTGATGCAATCAGGTAATTCTTTAAATAATACAGCCTCTGTACGGGCTGAACCTAAAGCAACAGGCTTTGTGCAACGTGTCCCTAAAAACAATACGAATAACACGATTATACCCACAGCAGCCGCCGTTGTTACTGCCCCTGAAAATTCCGTAAAACTCAGCATTCCCCCAAGTCTAGATAAAAGTGTAAATCGTGACGTTAAGACAGCAGCACTCAAAACACAAGCTAAGTATCGGGTTAAATCAGGGGATACCTTATATAAGGTTGCAGCACGAGTAAAAAATTCAGGTATGAGTACGGATCAAATGATGCTGGCATTGTTCCGTGCTAACCCCAGCGCGTTCCGAAATAATAATATCAACGGTTTAAAAGCAGGAGTGTCTTTAGGCGTACCGAACAAGCAAACAGTTCAAGCGATTTCAGGCAGACAAGCACAACAGGCTGTTCGTAAACATTACACCGAGTGGAAACAATTTCGAAAAAAGCTTGCTGGGCAAACCGTCGCACAGCCTAGCTTATCAACCCCACCTGATAGCGTTATAAAAAAGATAACAAAGACGAGTGATACTAATGTTACTTCAGTTGCCACAGCAGCAGAGGATAAAGTAACTGCCCATTTAGAAGTACTGGGTAAATCGACACAAAGCACTGTGAACGAAAATGCAACGGCATCTAGCAGTAGCAAAGCGCAAATTAGCGCATTAGAACAACAGTTACTATTAGCACAAGAATCTTTACTAAGTAAGAAGCGCGAGAATACAGAATTAAAATCCCGCGTGAATGATTTGCAATCACTAATTAGTAAAAAAGATCGCTTAATTACGCTTAAGAATCAGCAGCTGGCTAAATTACAAGAAAATCTGCCCAATTCTGATCAAGAAGCTCGCTCCAATCAAGTAGAAAATACAGCAGAAACTGCCAATATCCCTTCGAATATTAATGCGAATAATGAAACACCCGATGTAAATGCAGCTGAGACATTACTCACTGCTGCCCAAATTGCTGAAAAACGCCGTGAGTCTAATCAATCTATACAATCTGATGGTAATACTGAGCAGTTTAATAGTGATAATGGTGGTTTTAAAGATAATCCAAGCAGTATCACAGCATTTCTTTCATCCCCGATTGCCGCAGCAGCAGGAACAGGAGTTATATTACTGTTGCTATTAGCATGGTTGCTTATTGCCCGTCGTCAAGAAAAAGCCATTAATGATAATGACCTAATGGAGTCACTCGATAACTTTGATGAAAGTTTCGAGAGTTTAGATAATGATATTAAGCAGGATGATAATCTTGATACCAAAGGTCATCAGGATTTCTTTAGCAATATTGATAATGCCACTGAAAAAAGTGATGTTAGTAGTACTCGCTCTACTACAAAAACCTCTTTGACCATTGATAATGCGATTGAAGACGATATTTTGCAGGAAGCCGATGTTTATATTGTTTATGGCTTACATGATCAAGCTGAAGCCGAGTTAAAAAAGGCCATTGCGGATCAACCTCAAAAACTTGAATATCGACAGAAACTGTTAGAAAACTATCTTGCCTCTAATAATCAAGCCGCTTTTGATCAGCATGCTGAAAAACTTCAGTCACTTGAAGGTAATAATAAGCCAGAAATCTGGAAAAAAGTACAAGAAATGGGACTTAAAATCAGTCCCGATAACAGCCTGTATCAAAATAAAAAGACAGCCGATATTGATACTGTGGTCTTTTCTGAAATAGACAGCCCATTAGAAACAGCGACAGTTACTAAAACAAAAGATACCAAAACAAATAAAAAAGTTAATAATGCTACATCGATAGAGGATGCAAGTAATACTCCTAAACCCTCTGCACTCACTCTGATTGACACGCAATTCACCGCAAAAGCTGTCAAAGGTAGTCATAGTAATCCATCCACAAAGCAGCAGTCACAAATAGTTGATAGTGATGATTTTAGTCTTGATGATCTAGAGAAAGAATTAGATGCTCAGGCTAAAAATGATAATCATCATGATGCAAGCAATATTATTGATTTTGAAACGGCTTTTAATGATGATAATAAAGATAAAGATAACGCTGATAATAAACTTGCTTTAGCCAGTTTAAACTTAAGTGTTAATAGTGCGACAGGCATTGATAAAATTCTTCCTAAGGGAACACCTTATACAAATTCGTCCAATAGCAGTCAACGTAATGATATGTTTTCTCAAGAAGAAGACGATATTTTAGCTTTCCTTGATCTACCTGATGAAAACTTTGACTTACATGAAGCACATATTAGTACTAAGTTAGAACTCGCCCGCGCCTACCTTGATATGGGTGATATTGAAGGCGCACGCAGCACCTTAGAAGAAGTAATCGTTGAAGGCAGTGATGACCAAAAACGAGAAGCAGAAGACTTATTACACCAAACGGGTTAGTAGGTGATAAGCAGATTTTTAACACCCTAACCCTTGTTATACACCACCCGACTCTAGGGTAAGCCCTACCCCAAACTAGGTTACCCCTACCCTAACTCAGGAAATCGACCACCCTAATCTAGGTTACTCCCACCCCAAGGTAGGTTATCTTGCCACCCTAACTCAGGGTATTAACTCACCCTACATTAGGTTAAGATTGCCTAAAAAATCTGCAAATCTACCCCACCTTAGGGGTCACAATAGACAATTATTAACAATAATACAGACTAACAATCGCGCGAGGAGATTCGATTGATTTGTTAGATTGAGGCGCGATTTGACTGGATGTAGGGTGGGTAGTGGTGTGGATTAGTCATGGGTTTAATAGCTTCAGTAGCAACGACCTGTGCTAAATCACAGTATTCAAAAGAGCGATTTAACACGAGAAAGAGCCGTGCCATTGCAACGATTGGGGCAATAGCTAAGCAGACTGCTGAAACAATCATCAGAAAAAAAGCCTTGCATTATGTATTTAATTTGGTTTAGAGTAATGGGCGTTGATTTTTCGCATCCTTGCCAATTTCGACGACATCGCTCTGCTGAGTTTTTACGAACTCAACAGCACTTCAGTTAACCAATCGCAATAGGATTGATTTATGCATAATGCTGCATTCTACCCTGACGAACTCGCTCTGAGCAATCCAGAGGAATCTACCTCTGCGTCTGATAATTCTCTAAAAAACTTACTTCCCAATCAACTCAATATTATTACCTCTGCATGGCTAAGCCATCTGGTGCAATGGCAATTTTCAGGGAATGAAATGCGCGTATTAAATGCGGTTTTTCGGCATACCATCGGTTTTTGGAAGCATGAAGATGATATGAATGGGGCGCGTTTACAACAAATTACTAAAATTCGTTATGATCATGTCAATGTGATTGTTAAAAAATTAGCCGCTAAAAATATATTGATTTTACGCAAAGGCTTTCATGGTTTTTGGATGTCAATTAATTTTAATTTCAGCACATGGGGCAAATCCAATATTGATATTCACCCCAGCAGTAATGACCCGACTCAATTGTTACCTGAAGAAACTGAACCTGTGGATGCAGGCTATTGTATTGATAATCCGTCTGAAACAGCCACAACACCCCCGCAAGCACCCGCCATAACTGCCGCACAGCTTCAAGCCTCGCAGACACCAATCCAAGCACCCGCACAAACCATTTCAACACCCATGCAAGTAGCTAACCTGTCTCAAACTCAAATACCCTCTGAACGACAAGAAGTATCCCAAGTGGTTAATTTAAATATTCCTGAAGATCATCCAGCCCTTAATGTTGAAGTGGAAGCGGAGATTCAGCAAAAATTATCACAGTTTAGCGATAATATGCTCTCAGAAGTCACACAACATATGGAGGCATTAGCACAAACGCTGGGAACAACATTAGACGATAAAATCAAGCAACTGGATAAATTTGAAGCCCGAATTAATATGCTAGAAGCCTTTTCTGAACAACAATTTAGTCTGAATCAACACAACCAAATCGGTCAAGTGGAACTGGATAAATTTGTGCAGCAACAAACGGAATTAATTGAGCAACATCAGCAAGAAAACCGAGAAACTCAGATCGCCTTAGAAGCGTTATTTATGCAACAAAGACAATCCGCTCAAGCAGAATTAGAGCATTTATTTAGACAAGAACGCGATATTGATCAAAATGAGTTAAAACAGCACTTTCAACAACAGACAGAGGCGAATAAAGTTGAGATAGAGAACTTTATAAAACAAAAACTTATTGATACTTCAAGATATTATGATTACTTAACTAAAGTGAATATGCCATTCGGGATTTTAGGAAAGATGTTTAATAACATATATTATAGCCAAAAATAACAGGCACAAAAAAAGCCGCTTATTGCAAATACAATAAGCAGCTTTTTTGTAGAATAAGGTTTAAACCTTTTCTTTGATACGGGCTGCCTTACCAGTACGACCACGTAAATAGTATAGCTTGGCACGACGAACATCACCACGACGCTTAACTTCAATGCTGTCAACTAAAGTACTATAAGTCATAAAGACACGTTCAACGCCTTCACCGTGTGAAATTTTGCGTACTGTAAAGGCTGAGTTTAAGCCGCGATTACGCTTAGCAATAACAACGCCTTCAAACGCCTGTAGACGCTCATTTTTGCCTTCTTTTACTTTAACTTGTACAACAATTGTATCACCTGGAGCGAACTCAGGAATCGTTTTTCCTTGCATTTGCTCTTGTTCAATTTCCTGAATAATCGTGCTCATACTACATCTACCTTTAATCTAAATAACTTAAGAAGCCATTCACTTGGAATGCTCCTCTAAATATTTGGTCAGAAGACTTTGGTCTTCTTGACTCAATCTCTTTTTTTTCAGCAAATCAGGGCGACGTTGTTGCGTTCTTCCTAAAGCTTGCTGCTTTCTCCACTGGGCAATTTTTGCATGATTGCCACTCAGTAACACATTGGGTACGGCTAACGCATTGACCAACGCAGGACGAGTATAGTGGGGACAATCTAATAGTCCATCACTAAACGAATCTTGTTGTGCTGAGTCTTGATGTCCTAATACATTGGGCAATAAACGACTCACTGCATCAATTAACACCATTGCGCCTAATTCACCACCACTGAGTACATAGTCACCGATTGACAATTCTTCATCAACGGCTAATTCAATGACTCGCTCATCAATGCCTTCATAGCGACCACAAATCAAAGTTAAACTACTTTCATTGGCTAAGGTTTCCACCGCAGCTTGATCTAAGCGTTTACCTTGTGGGCTTAAATAAATAACTTTTGCTGTATTCGGTGCATTTTCAGCTTTTACAGCATCAATGCTGTCTAGCAAGCAATCGGCTTTCATTAACATGCCCGGTCCACCGCCATAAGGGCGATCATCGACAGTGCGGTGTTTATCCGTACTGTAATTGCGTGGATTCCAACAATGTAATTCAATCGCTTGGCTTTCACTGGCTCGACGTGGAATACCCGACTCTAAGAGTGATTCCACTAATTCGGGAAACAGGGTAATAACATCAAAACGCATTAAAACTCAGGATCCCAATCAACCTGTACGGTTTTCTTGTCTAAATCCACGGACTTAATGACCTCATCACCAATAAAGGGAATAAGACATTCGCCACCGTCTGATTTTTTAACGACTAATACGTCATTTGCACCAGTGGCAAATACATAGTCAACCACACCAAGGATTTCTCCACGAAGGTCAATGACTTGTAAACCTGCTAAATCTGACCAGTAATATTCATTACTGTTTAAGCGAGGTAATTGCGCCGTTTTAATGGCAATTTCTGTTCCAATCATGCTTTCGGCAAGATTGCGATCATTGACACCAATTAATTTGGCAACAACGGTTTTACCTTGTTTGTGTCCTGTTTTCAGCTTAACGGCTTTCCATTGACCTGCTTGTTTAAGATGCCATGTGGAATAATCAAGAATTCCTTCACGTGGATTAGTATGGGAATAGACTTTTATCCAGCCCTTAACACCAAACACACCTGATATTTTTCCCAATGTAACAAAATCACTGGCTGATCCTATTGGCATAATCTTACAATCCGTAGCCTAGTGCTAATTACTCAGCCGTCGCTGCTTCAGAGTTTGCACTATTTGCTGCGGCTGCTTTAGCTGCATCTTTCAATAATGTACTAACGCGTTGACTGGCTTGTGCGCCACGACCTTGCCAAAATGCAACACGATCATGTTCGATATGTAAACGAACTTCTTGACCACGAGCCATTGGGTTAAAATAACCAATACGCTCAATGTAACCACTATCACGAGGTTTACGTTCGTCACTAACAACAATACTGTAAAAAGGACGTTTCTTAGAACCGCCTCTTGCTAAACGGATTTTGACCATTGATCAACACCTTTAAAAAATTATGATACTAATTCAATCGGCAATATTTTAGAAACAACTAAACCTTTCACCGAAAAAGCAAACGCGTGATTGTACGGACTTACGTAAAAAAGTGAAGTGATTTCGTAATATTAAGGCATAAATTGCAATCAAAAAGCCATATTGTATTAGAATTTGCCTCAAAGCTTGCTTAGCCTGCCTGATTTTAGGTAGATTAAACGAAATATTTTTTCTCTTTTTATAGGCATATGCTATGAATGTAAGCACAGAATCATTAATTGATCCTCTGAAACAACAAGTCAAAATGGTGGGACACTTGTTGGGTGAAGTCATTGAGGAGCAAGTCGATAAACCTTTAGTTACGATTATTGAACGACTCAGGAAGGGCTATATTGAACTGCGAGGCAATGATTTAAGTGAAGCAGAAAATGATCTAAAACGCCAAGAATTAATGCACTTAATTCAGGGGCTTGATAAGCAAGAACTACTGCATGTTATTCGCGCGTTTAATACTTTTTATGCCTTATCAAATTTGGTTGAAGAAGATTATTCACATCGTTTACGTCGTAAAACATTCCGTGAAGAAAAGGGCAGATCTTTATGGAAGGGTTCATTTGCAGATACGGTGCAAGACCTACACGACAACAGCGGTATTACTGAGGCACAGTTACAAAAAATTGTCAATCAGATGCAATATACGCCTGTATTTACCGCACATCCAACCGAAGCCCGTCGCCGTACCTTGATGGATTTACAGCGTAGTATTTTCTTAATCTTTGATGCGATGCAAGATAGCAACTTGATCGAAGAAGAAGAAGCTTCTCTAAAGCGTCAGCTTAAGGCTAAGATTCAACTCTTATGGCGTACCAATGAAGTAAGAACCCGTAAGCCGACCGTATTTGATGAAATTAATTACGGTTTGTATTACTTCCGAGAAAGTTTATTTGAAGCAATTCCAGCCGTGTATCGCTATTTTGAACGGGCAATTCGCAAAACCTACGGTCGAGATAGTCAAGTCGAAGTACCAAGCTTTTTACGTTTTGGCTCATGGATCGGGGGCGACCGTGATGGTAATCCTTTTGTAACTCCTGATATTACTCGCTATGCTGTCCGTCGTCATATGCAAGAAGCTTTGCAAATGTATATTGGCAAAGTACAAGCACTAGAAAGCTCTTTGACGCATTCAGAAGATTTTATTCAGGTATCACCTGAATTTAAACAACGTTTAAGTACGCTGGATCGAGACTATGCTAAAGCAACCTTTAAAGAGCGACCTGAACTATACCAATCAGAACCTTACCGTCGTGCCTTAAGCATTATTTTATATCGCTTAAAACAAACGCTAAAAGGGGTTAACCAACGGCTTGGGCAGAAAACACTGAAGAAGGGCAATATACATGGCTACCCTAAATCCAGTGAATTTCTTCAGGATATTTGTTTAATCAAAGCCTCTCTAAAATCCCATGATGATCATGATATTGCCAGTCGTAGTATCAAAGATTTAGTCCGTTTGATTCAAACCTGTGGTTTTAGTATTTATAAGTTGGATATTCGGCAAGAATCCACTATTCATACCGAAACAGTGGTTGAAGTGTTACAACAGATTGCGCCAGAACTGGATTACCCTACGTTGGATGAAGCGCAACGTGTAGAAGAGCTGAGTGCTTTATTAGAGCGCAATAATTTACCGATTCCAAATCCTAAGCCGTTGACTGCACAAGCGATTGAAACGCTAGAAGTATTCAATGTTATGGTAGAAATGCGTCAAGAGTCGGGTGAGAATGTCTTTGGAACGTATGTTATTTCCATGACGCACACCGCAAGTCATGTGATGGAAGTGATGTTCCTCGCTAAGCTCGCAGGTCTAGTGGGACAAGACGATAAGGAACAAGCATTTTGTAATATTGCTGTTTCACCTTTATTTGAAACCATTGAAGACCTTAAACATATTGAAGCGGTATTGAGTCAATTGTTTAAAAATTCAGTGTATCGTCAACTATTATCAATTTCAGGTGACCTACAAGAAGTGATGTTGGGTTACTCCGATTCTTGTAAAGATGGCGGTATCTTAGCCTCAAACTGGAATTTATATAATGCACAAACACAAGTGATTGCGCTAACGGATCAATACGGGGTGCAGTGTCGTTTATTCCACGGACGGGGCGGTACAGTGGGACGGGGTGGTGGTCCAACTCATGAAGCTATTGTTTCACAGCCTGCGGGAACAGTGCATGGGCAAATCAAATTCACCGAGCAAGGTGAAGTACTTTCCAATAAGTACAGTAATATTGAAACGGCAGTCTATGAATTAAGTGTGGGTGTCACAGGTTTATTAAAAGCCAGTCAGTGTTTAATTGAGAAACCTGCTCCTGCAAAAACTGAATTCTTAACAACGATGTCAGAACTGGCTCGTGTGGGTGAAGAAAGCTATCGTGATTTAACCGAAAATACGGTCGGATTTTTAGATTATTTCTATGAAAACACGCCTGTACAAGAGATTGGACAGCTCAATATTGGCTCACGTCCTTCACATCGAAATACAGGCGACCGTTCGAAATCCTCATTACGCGCGATTCCGTGGGTATTTGGTTGGTCACAAGCCCGTCATACCTTACCTGCATGGTATGGCATTGGTTCAGCCATTAAAGCCTTCCGTGCGAGTCATGACGATGCAGGTCAAATCTTAAAACAGATGTATCAAGAATGGCCTGCTTTCAAAGCGTTACTCAGTAATGTGCAAATGGCATTGTTTAAAGGGCAGATGGATATTGCCAAGGAATATGCACAGCTTATGCCTGATCAGGAACTTTCTCAGTCTATTTTTGAGAAAATCCGTAGCGAATTCGAGCAAACTAAAGCAGAGATTCTGGATATTGCTCAAATTACGCAATTGATTGAAAAAGATCCCTTATTACAATACTCAATGGAACGCCGAGATCCCAACCTTGATCCGTTAAATCATATTCAAATTACCCTATTGAGTCGTCATCGTAATGCGGATAATGAAGAGTGGATTGACCTTTTACTGCGTACAATCAATGCGATTGCAAGTGGTATGCGTAATACGGGTTAGTGACATTTAAATTTCAGATTGGAAAAATTGCTATTTATTTCTGATCTGAAAAATGAGAGACTTGCCCCGCTGAGATAGTTTTGGTTACAATTTTGTGCAGTGACTATCTCGATTTATTATTATTCTATTATTTTTAAGGTGATTTATGAGTGGAAATGCTCCAGTTCGACCTAAAGTTCCTACAGGTAAGGCAGCTTACTTAACAACTCGCCAACTTCCGCCTAATGAAAAAGGCTTTGTTGGATATGAAACTATCTGGGCAGAATTCCAGAAAGAAGTTCCCTATAGCACGCCAAAAAAGCCGTAACTCTTCGGTTTAGATAAGGTTGTGGAGGGATTTAATTCTTCAGCGAAACGATTCACCTTCGCACCTTATCACCTCATTCTTATGATTTTGGCTTATTTGAAAGCGTTGTCATAATATTTAAAGTCGATACATTTTCAGATTCTATTGCTCCTTCCACTCGATTAACAAAGTGTACAAAAGCCTCTTTTTGCTCAAAATCACGGTATGAGCCATCCGCAGAGACAAAATTAAAATACTCTTTTGATAATAACTGCCCCGTCGCACGGTAGTTTTTCCAACGTTCCCTATAATGAAATACACTTTCTAGTGACACCAAGATAACAACGATTAAACTGATAACCGTAGCAATCAAATCAACATACTGAAAAGGAAGGTTGATGAGTACAGGCACGATTGCACCCCCGATAACTGCTATCGCTTTCATCCATTGGTATAATCTTTTTGCCTTACTGGCTTCCTTATCGTACCACTCTCTAAAATGGTTTAATCTTTCATCAATATATTCTTCGGGTGTAATGCTGCCAAATTCTCGCAGGATTTGATGTGCAGGATGTTTATTCTTATTCTCTGACATATATATTCTTACTTGTTATATAAATTTATCTGATTTTTAGCTTGCTTAGCGTAAGTTTAAGGCTTGTAGCTGATGGAATAGCTATTTTGGGGAAAAATTAGGATAGAGAAAGGGGTTCGGCTGATTAGTGGAGGGTGGCATAGATGAAAAGAAGGGACTCTGTACACGATATTTTTTATATCACTCCAGCAGAGTGATATAAAAATTGCATTAATTATGCTTCATCTTGTGAAGGTGTTCCCCATAATTTTTCTAAGTTATAAAATTCTCGTACATCACGTTGCATAATATGCACCACGATATTTTCAAAATCGACTAATACCCATTCACCATTAGTTTCCCCTTCACTACCAAATGGCTGTTCACCTAAATCTTTCATCGCCTTGATTAGATTGCCTGCCATTGATTTAACGTGTCGAGTCGAGTTACCTGTGACAATAATCATAAAATCGGTCATATCCGATTTTTTACGAACATCTAAAATGGTAATTTCTTGTGCTTTGGTATTTTCCAATGCATTAATAATCTGTGCTTGGGTTTCTTTTCTATTCATCGGTATAAGTCGTTTTCATTAATATAATTGTTAACCGCATTAGGTAATAAATAACGCAAACTACGATTTTCCTTGCGATACTGTCGAAGCATCGTGGCAGAAATATCCAATTGTGTCACATTGACGAAGTGAATATAACCTGCGGGCGTTTGTAACAAATCAGCCTGATTTTGTCTATGATAGATTTTCAAGGGATCATTCTTGGCAGGAGAATAATTGGGACGCTGAGCAACAACCAAATGACATAACTTCAATATGGTTTGCCATTGATGCCAACGCGTGAAGTTTTGATACGCATCCATACCCATAATCCAATACAATGAAACTGATTCACCCAGTTCTTTTCGCAGTGATAAAACCGTATCCACTGTATAAGAGGTATCAGTCCGTTGAAATTCTCGGCTATCGAGGACAAAATGTGGCTCAGACTGAATCGCTAATTTAACCATTGTTAAGCGATGTGCTGCATCGACACAAGGTTTATCCCGTAAAGGCGGTAATTTTGCAGGGATAATACGCACTTCATCTAAATCTAATTGCTCTACAATATCTAAAGCGGGGCGCAAATGTCCAAAGTGAATCGGACTAAATGTGCCACCTAATAAACCGATACAGCGCAAACGTGCTGAACTCATCGGCGTACGTGTCCATCACCGAGTACAATAAACTTCTTGGTGGTTAAACCTTCTAGTCCCACAGGGCCACGAACATGCAATTTATCTGTACTAATCCCAATTTCAGCACCTAGACCGTACTCAAACCCATCGGCAAAACGAGTGGATGCATTTACCATGACGGAACTCGAATCCACTTGACGTAAGAATTGCTGAGCATTTGCCAGTTTCTCCGTCATGATGGTATCGGTATGATGTGATCCATAATGATTAATGTGTTCAATCGCTGCTTGCAAGTTATCAACAACCTTTATTGATAAAATTGCGGCTAAATATTCCGTATTCCAATCTTCCTCTGTCGCAGCAATACACTCTTTTAAAATTGTTTGGGTACGCGGACAACCGCGTAATTCAACTCCTTCACGATAGTAAAGTTGTGAAAGAACAGGTAAAACTTGATCAGCAATAGACTCAGCAACCAGCAGGGTTTCCATTGCATTGCACACCCCGTAACGATGCGTTTTAGCATTGAAAGAGACTTCAACCGCTTTATCTAAATCTGCATCGCTATCAATATAGACATGACAAATACCGTCTAAATGTTTAATAACAGGCACTTGTGATTCCGCACTGACCCGTTTAATCAAACTCTTTCCACCCCGAGGAATAATGACATCAACACAGTCTTTTAAACGTAACAGCTCACCCACAGCGGCACGATCGACGGTTTCAATTACCTGAATACTGTCTTCAGGTAAACCCGCGACTTGTAAGCCTGCATAAATACATTGAGCAATCGCCTGATTAGAATGAATCGCTTCTGAGCCACCCCGTAAAATAGTGGCATTACCCGATTTAAGACACAAACCCGCTGCATCTGCGGTCACATTAGGACGCGATTCATAAATAATACCAATCACACCCAGCGGTACACGCATATGACCGACTTGAATACCTGAAGGGCGGTAACTCATATTGGTCAATTCACCGATAGGATCGGCTAAAGCGGCAATTTGGCGTAGCCCTTCTGCCATGCCCAATATTACTTTATCATTTAGGCGCAAACGATCTAACATTGCATCGCTAAGCCCT
The DNA here is from genome assembly GCA_015486375.1 of Thiotrichaceae bacterium. GTDB lineage: Bacteria > Pseudomonadota > Gammaproteobacteria > Thiotrichales > Thiotrichaceae > S015-18. The sequence continues at coordinate 15,029 of WFRR01000092.1, read as the reverse complement.
TTCTGTTGACCTTTTTTAAGGTCTTTGGCATTTTCTTGTTCTAGCCACTGAGCCTTTTCAATTAATAAATCAGCGATACTGATTAAGGCTAAATTCTTCTGTGCAGATGTCGCTGCGGATAAAATATTAGCGGCCTTTTTGGCCTTTTTACCCACATTCTGCATATATTCTGGAATATCTAAGCTCACGTTTTTTCCTAAGTTAAACGATTTTTTATGGTGCATAAAGACAGTTATAACGATCTATAATCCATTGTTATGGTGTCTTTTTACTTAATTCTGTCAAGGATAGGAATTTAAACCTGACTTATCAAGAAAAATTGTAACTAATCCCCCTTTGCGTGGATAATTCCTTTATTTGATATTCCCTAATGGATTATGGATTATTGTCTCAACAAGGTGAACTTTATAGAATCATCCATTTTTTGAAACTTCTTAAAGGGTTAAGGTGATTTATGAGCAAACTTAAAGCATTGCTATTCGATGTCGATGGGACTTTAGCAGATACTGAGCGGGATGGACATCGGGTTGCTTTTAATAAAGCATTTCAGGAAGCAGGTATCGACTGGGATTGGACGGTTGAACATTATGGTGCATTATTAACCGTCACAGGAGGCAAAGAACGCATTCGTTATCACGTTGAAAACTACTGTCAAGGTGATGCTATTCCTGAAGGCGATTTGATGCAATTCTCAGCAGATTTGCACAAACGAAAAACCTATTTTTATTTAGAAATGCTACAAAATGGTGAAATTCCACTACGAGTAGGGGCAGAACGATTAATCAAAGAAGCCCGTGCCGCAGGCTATCGTTTAGCTATTGTTACCACAACGACACCTGCTAATGTGAGCTATTTATTAACGGCAACTTTAGGTAAAGAATCGATTGATTGGTTTGAGGTTATTGCCGCAGGTGATATTGTTCCAGCGAAAAAACCTGCTCCTGATATTTATCAATATGCGATGAATAAAATGAATTTAACTTCCGCAGATTGTCTTGCTTTTGAAGACTCTGATAATGGTGTACGTTCTTCCGTCGGTGCAGATTTGAAAACACTAGTCACTATTAATGGTTACACTCATGCTCAAGATTTCAGTGGTGCAATTTTAGTTGTAGATCAATTTGGCGAATCAGATCAACCCTTTACGATATTAAAGGGCAATGCAGGGGATGAAAATTATGTTAATTTAGCTTTATTAGAGCAATTACATCAAGGAATTTAAACCCTCTAGCAACTTTTGTTGAGTCTGATTAGAAAAATCATAAATACTTGATTTATCAATCGGGCTTACTTTGATCAAAGCCTTATTTTTTTAAAAACTGTTGATAACCTTCTGCATATCGTTTGGCTTCTTGTACCATAAACTTTTGAAACTGAGCCACAGCAGGAAGTAGATGTTTACCTTTACGACGCACAATATGCCAATAGCGCTGAAGCGGAAAATGCTCCACATCCAAAATTATTAACTTTTCTGCTTCAAGTTCTAATTTCAATGTGTGTAGGGAAACTATTCCTAAACCTAGCCCTGCGATTACTGCATGTTTTATGGCCTCATTGCTACCCATCGTTAAATTACTATTAAATTCAATTTGTCTTTCATAAAAAAAACGCTCAATTGTTGCTCGTGTCCCTGAGCCTTCTTCGCGAATAATGAAATCGTATTTTTCCATATCGGTAAAGGGGATATTATCTTGGGAAGCAAGAGGGTGTTCTAGATGAGCAATAATCACTAATGGATTGGGGATTAATTTTTCTGAAATAACGTCCATTGTTGTCGGCGGTTCTCCCATTAACACAATATCAGGTTCCATATCGGCCAGTTGAGTCAATAGTTGCTGTCGATTAGTAATATCCAAAGCCACTGAGATTCCTGTATGTACTTTAGAAAAGTTAGCAATCATCTGTGTAATCAGATGATTAGCGGTTGTTGCTGAAGAAACTTTAATTCGTCCATGATGCAACTCTTTTATCTCATGGATCGCTTCTAAAAGATCATCATATTGCACTGTAATATTGTGACTACATCGGTGGACTTCTTTTCCCGCAGAGGTTAAAACAATATGCTTCCCCTTACGCTCAAATAAGGTTAAACCAATATTGCTTTCCAAATTTTTCATTTGCATTGATACCGCAGGCTGAGTCATATGTAGACGTTCTGCAGCAGATGAATAACTATGCGTTTGTACTATTGCATCAATAATTTGCAGTTGTCGTATTGATATTCGCATCAAAAATTACAGCCTAGTTTAAGTAATAATTACAATGACTCAGTAGTGTATATCATATTCCTTAATATATAAGAAAAGCTTATACTTATTTCAAGTAAAATGTCTTTTACTTATTTTAAGAATCTGTATAATGCTTTGTAGTTGATTTGATCAACACTCAATTTTTTACGGGTATCTCTTTGTATTTTGGGCAATGTGGTTTGAAAATTTTTAAAATTCAAATACATTTATCTACTTATTGAGATACCTCATAAGTACTACAAATAGGCTATTTGTAGTATTTAATTTTACCCCTTTAAAACTCTCAAGGAGATTTTCATGGATCAATCCGGACGTTATGCAGACTTAAGTCTTGACGAAGATACGCTTATTGCAGATGGCAACCATATCTTAGTTGCATACACAATGACACCGATGCCTGGTTTTGGTGGTTATTTAGAGACTGCTGCTCACTTTGCAGCAGAATCATCAACAGGTACTAACGTCGAAGTTTCTACTACAGATGACTTCACTAAAGACCTAGATGCAATGGTTTATGAAATTGATGAAGCTGAAGGCTACATGAAAATTGCATATCCATGTGACCTATTCGATCGCAACGTGATTGATGGTCGTGCAATGGTTGTTTCATTCCTCACACTTGCTATTGGTAATAACCAAGGCATGGGTGATGTACAATGTGCTCAAATGCAAGATTTTTGGGTACCAAAGCAAATGCTAGACATTTTTGATGGTCCTGCTACAGATATTTCAGACCTTTGGAATCTTTTAGATCGTCCACGTGTAGACGGTGGTTATATCGCAGGTACTATTATCAAGCCTAAGCTTGGTTTACGTCCTAAACCTTTCGCTGACGCGGCATACCAGTTCTGGTTAGGTGGTGACTTCATCAAGAATGATGAGCCACAAGGTAACCAAAAATATGCACGTATGAAGGATGTAACGCCTCTTGTTGCTGATGCAATGAAACGTGCTCAAGATGAGACGGGCGAAGCCAAAATATTCTCTGCAAATATTACTGCTGATGACCATCACGAAATGGTTGCTCGTGCTGATTATATCCTAGAGACTTTCGGTGAAAATGCACATCACGTCGCATTTCTCGTTGACGGTTATGTAGGGGGTTGTGGAATGGTAACGACTGCACGTCGTAATTATCCTGATCAGTATTTACATTATCATCGTGCAGGTCATGGTGCGATTACTTCACCAAGTTCTGTTCGTGGTTATACTTCATTTGTACTTGGCAAGCTTTCTCGCTTAATGGGAGCATCAGGTATTCACGTCGGTACAATGGGCTTCGGTAAGATGGAAGGCGGTAACGAAGATAAAATTATTTGTTACATGCTAGAAAGAGAAGAGTGCCAAGGTCCATTCTTCTTCCAAAAATGGTATGGAATGAAGCCAACAACGTCTATCATCTCTGGTGGAATGAATGCACTACGTTTACCTGGTTTCTTCGAGAACTTAGGTCATGGTAATGTAATCAACACTTCTGGTGGTGGTTCATACGGTCACATCGACAGCCCTGCTGCAGGTGCAACCTCTCTACGTCAAGCCTATGATTGCTGGAAATCAGGTTCTGATCCTATCGAATACGCAAAAGAGCATAAAGAATTTGCGCGTGCGTTTGAATCATTCCCTGCGGATGCTGATTTGCTTTACTCTGGATGGAGAGAGAAATTAGGTGTTCATAAGTAAGCTAAGTGCTTATTTACGTTTTAACCTAAACCGTCACGGGTTTAGGTGAATACCTAAGAAAAAGCCCCGCCAGTTCGGGGCTTTTTCGTATTTACATAATAATTTTATTTTATAAACTATTTTTTTTGGATAGCTACATAAGTGTAATAGATATTGCATTGATAACTTTATCAATTATGTTTATGTAGATAGCTAATTGGGTTAATTTGAGGATTCCAAACATGAGTGACATTGAACAATATAGGGTTAATGACGAGCCTTTCTATTTTGCCCAAGATAAAGAGGTTGAGTGGTATGAGACTGCTTATAACAAACGCTTACCTGTCATGGTCAAAGGGCCTACAGGTTGTGGTAAATCACGTTTTATTGAGCATATGGCATGGAAATTAGGCAAGCCATTAATTACCGTTGCTTGTAACGAAGATATGACCGCCTCTGATTTAGTTGGACGTTATTTATTAGATGCGAATGGAACGCGTTGGGTTGATGGACCTTTAACTATTGCTGCCCGTATTGGTGCAATTTGCTATTTAGATGAAATTGTAGAAGCCCGTCAAGATACGACTGTCGTCATTCATCCATTAACTGATCACCGTCGTTCTTTACCGTTGGATAAGAAAGGCGAAGTCGTTAATGCTCATCCTGATTTTCAGTTAGTTATTTCTTATAACCCTGGTTATCAGAGTTTAATGAAAGATCTTAAGCAATCGACTAAGCAACGCTTTATTGGAATGGATTTTGACTATGCGCCTGCAAAAATAGAAGCCTCTATTATTGCCAAAGAAAGTGGTATTAGTGAAGAGCTTGCCGCTAAATTAGTCATTGTGGGTGAAACCGCGCGTAACTTAAAAGGGCATGGTTTAGATGAAGGTATCTCTACACGCCTCATGATTTATGCAGCAAGCCTTATTGATGGGGGTATTCCTGCTAATGATGCTTGTCGTCTAGCAATGGTTAGACCGATTACGGATGATGCGGATATTCGTAGTACTTTAGATCATGCTATTGATGCAGTATTTACTCGCTAAAAACGCTTATTTCTGTCTCTGTAGCAGAGCTTAAGAAGGAATAGAAATCCAAGAGGAATTATTGTGAATATACCCCAGACTGAAATAGCAACCGAAAGCCGTCATCAAATTTATCGTCCTGCATTAAAATGTACTTTTCCACAATTGGAAGATGTTTATGATGATTGTATGGATGAAGCCACCGCATTACTGTCTGATCAAGGTTTAAAAGATTATCTTAGTGGTGCATCATTAGTGTGTATGATCGGGCGTGGGTTTGAACCTGTCTTGGTTTATTTAGAAGAAGTCCCTCAAATTTGTACGTTGGTGGGTGAGCAAGCCGCCAAACAAATATCCCAACGGGTTTGGGATATGACTCGTACTCCCAATGGCGTTTCAATTCTACCCTTTTTACAAGCCTTGCCTTCGGCGGCACGTCGTTTAAGTACTCCAGAACAGTTTGAACATTTTTTGGATATGATATTCGACTTTATGGAAAAAACCACGGGTTCGATTCATGGTTTCCATACCACTATTCCTAGCCCTGCATTATCGGATTTACTCAATAATACCGCCTTCTTACTCAATCAATTGTCCTTGCAAGGGGTTAAGAATTGGGTTGAATATGGCATACGTTATTATAGTAACCACCCTGAACGTCAAAAAGATTATTTCTCTTTGCAATCAGCAGATAGTAAAGCTATTTTACAGCGTGAACGTCACGGGACTTTATTTGTCGATAACGAACGTCGTTTAAATATGTATCTCAGAGCGATGTGGAATGATCAAGAACTCTTGATTCCCTATTCACTTGGCTTTGATGAATTACGCAAGCCTAAACCTTATTTTGATAAATTAGGTATTCGTATTCCTGATGTATTGGATGATTATAACGATACTATTTCAGGTTTAGACCGTTATCGAGCCTTGCTGGCACATATGGAAGCCCATCGCCGTTGGAGTACTAAAATTGTCGTTGATAATTACAGTCCCTTTCAACGAATTGCGATTGAACGATTAGAAGATTGTCGGGTTGATTACTTGACCATGCAACGCTATCCGGGTTTAGCCAAATTATTTCTGCAACTACACCCTGAACCAGAAGAAGATGCGTGTAATGCAGAACAAGAATCGTGTATTCGACATCGTTTAGCCATGCTGTCTTGGGCTTGTTTAAACCCCGATCATCAATATAAAAATGAAGAAATTATAAAAGCGGCTCAACGTTTTTATAAAGCGATGGAAGAAGGTGAATCAAGTCTAAAAGAAATGGCATCCATTGCTGTTCTTTTTATTGCTAGAACGCGTCTTCAAAGTGATCAAAAACCCCAAATGTATTTTAAAGATACTGAAATTGATTACCATGATGATAATCGACACCTTTGGATTTATATTGAAGAGGGTGATGATGAAGAACAATTTGAACAAGCAAAACGTAAACAGCAAGAAGATGAAGTTGATCGCCTGCCCCCTCGGCATTATCCCGAGTGGGATTATAATGCAAAAAGCTATCGTCCAGATTGGGTTAGCTTATATGAGAGCTTACATCCTTCCACTAGCCCAGCAAAAATTGAGTCTTTACTAAACAAACATGCGGCATTAGCGAAACGACTGAAACAAATGTTAGAACTGCTTAAACCACAAAACTTTGTACGGGTACGTTACCAAGAAGATGGCAGTGAACTGGATTTAGATGTCGCTATTCGTTCCTTAATTGATTTCAAAGGCGGAGCAACCCCTGATCCCCGTATCAATATGAGTCATAAACATGATGGACGTGATATTGCTGTAACCTTATTATTAGATTTATCGGCATCCTTAAATGAAATTCCTGAAGGCTGTAGCCAAACTATTTTAGAGTTAAGCCAAGAAGCAGTGGCATTATTAAGTATTGCTATTGATGGATTGGGTGATCCTTTTGCAATCGCAGGTTTCTCTTCTAATACCCGTCATGAAGTACGTTATCAACATATTAAAGGCTTTAATGAAAAGTGGGATGATGAAGTTAAATCACGCTTAAGTGCTATGGAAGCAGGTTATTCAACTCGTATGGGAGCCGCAGTGCGCCATGCTGGACATTATTTAGAACATCAAAAAACAGATAAGAAATTATTGTTAATTCTAACCGATGGTGAACCTTCTGATATTGATATGGATGACGAGCGTTCATTGATTGAAGATACGGCTCAGGCAGTCAAAGAATTAGATCAAAAAGGTATTTATACCTATTGTATTAGTCTTGATAATCAAGCAGATGAATATGTTCAGGATATTTTTGGCAATCATTATTCTGTTATTGATAATGTACAATTACTACCTGAACGCTTACCGCAACTCTTTTTAGCTTTAACCAAATAGATCAATAATGTCAATTATGAATACAATTATCGTCACTATACCCTTTTCATTTCGAGGTGAAGACTATACACCTTCACTTAAAGTTGATTTAAATGACTTTGCTAAAAAAGATGTAGATGCCAGTGTTCTATTTCGCCTTGTCGCTATTGAAAATAGTATTGATACCTATTCTTATCAATACGAAGTGTTGGAGTCTTCACACATTCGATATAGTCAAGCAACAGGAGCAGCTTGTCAGTTTCTAAATAACGAAGAGTTTGATTTTGAAGGCTTTAAGGCTTGTATAAAACAAACAGGTGTGACGGATATATTGGCAGATATTGCTAATAAAACCTTAAAAATTAGTGATTTAGATAAACATATTGCAATACAAAATGCTTTATTACAAGCCTTTGTTGCAGGTCAGAATCATCAGCAGTAATCGCAAGTTTCAGAGTGTTCCACATGACGATAAAACTGTTCAAAGTCGTTATTGTATTGCTGTAACTGTTGCGTAAATTTAGGCACTTTTTGATAATAAACTCCCGCTAAAATCAAACGCGCATTATTAATGGGTTGATTAAACCAAGTGTCATAACGGCTATCTCCGCCCCAACGGTGTTTAAGCTGTTGATAATTTTTCTTAAAAATATCAATTCGCTGTTGCTTACCTTCTGCATAAGCTGCGGGAGTATTTTTACGTTGATAAAATTGTTTCAAACTATCATGAGTTGCAAGTATTAATTGAATAAACTGTTGTTGTTTACGCAGATGAATCAGATAAGCAGGGAGACTCTTTGGATGTTTTTCTGCTAACCATAAGCGTGTACCGACTTGTCCAATTGCTGTGGCAAAGGCTTCATTAAAATTAGAATCACTCTTATGATAAACGCGTTGATGAGCTAATTCATGAAAAATAGTTTCAGCCGCGAGAATAATACCTTGATCCAACATTGGGCTAACCACAGGATCATGAAACCAACCTAAAGTAGAATAAGCCGTTGCAGGCGCGAGGTAAACATCATAGATTTTTGGGGATAGTTTAGCGGCTTCGCGCTCTGCCTGTTGTTTGGAAAAGTAGCCTTTGTAACTAATACAGCCAATCAACGGAAAACACCATTGGGCAGGCTGCATAGAATATTTTCCTGTTACCACTAAATTCCATGTTACCGCTTTTCGATTCAGCTCAGCAAATTGGGTATAACTGGCGTTATTGGGTAATTTCAAGCGTTGCGAGGCAAATTGGCGAATTTCTTGTAATAAACGTAAATTCTGCTTACGAGTTTCTGAAAGCTTAGGATCTTTGAGTAATTGCACAATGGGTTTCTGTTGTTGCATTAACTCAAAATGCCCTTTAGCACTCTGGGCATAATAACCCAGCGTACTACAAGCTGAAATGGATAATACAGAACCCAGCAAACTCAAATACTTTAAGAGCCTTACTACCACGTTTGTCCCGTGTTTTTGTATTGATCGCCTTGTTTATACTGATATTGAAATTTTCGTTGCCATAAAACAGTGGGATCATCAGGAATGCGACGTAACCATTGTTCTGTTGCTTGTTGTTGTTCGCGTTGTTGTTGATCTTGCGCCTCTGTCGATTCCGAACTAGCAGAGGCTTTATCTTTATCGTCTTCTGAGTCTTTTTGCTGTTTCTTCCAATCTTCTAAGGCTTGCTTTTCAGCTTCTTGAGCCAATTTTTGCTGTGCATCTTGTTGATCCGCATTGTCCTGCTTTGCATCTTCAGAAGCCTGTGCATCCTTTTTAGCTTGATCGTCCTGCTCAGCCTGACTGCCTGACTGATCTTGTTGTTCAGAAGCTTGTGCATCTTTTTCATTTTTATCATCTTGCTTGGTCTGACTGCCTGACTGATCTTGTTGTTCAGCCTTATTATCTTGATTTTTTTGCTGTTGCGAGTCTTGTTGATCAGAAGATGATTTCTGTTGTTGCTTTTGTTGCTGCTGTTTTTGTTTTTGCTGTTGCTTAAGTAGCTCTAAATTGTATTTTGCATCCGAATGGTTTTTATCCAATTTAAGTGCCTGCGTATAGGCAGCCATTGCTTCTGGAATTTTATTTAATTTGACCAAGCTATTAGCTGTATTATAAAAACCTTCTGCACTTTGATCTTTAATAAAACCCTGTAATGCGGCTTGATAATCCCCTGCTTGATATGCGGCACTGGCTTTCCAATTTGGATTTTCAAATAAGTTTGCCGCCTGTTTGCTGTTTCCTGCACTAAAAGCCTGTTGTCCTTGCTGATTAGGGGTTGACCATAAATCATCCCATGATAACGCCAGACTTGGCTCACTCTGTGGCAACATAAAAAAGACCAAACTAATACTGGCTAAATAACCTTTTCTAAATAGGAGTAAAACGATTGGAATCAATAAAAATATTAACCAAATACCCTCATTAATCCAGATTGAAATTTCCGTTTGTTCATCTTTAACTAAAGATTGAGCATTATTATTAGAAAATTGTTGGCTAAGACGATTTAAATCTTGATCACCAATCACAGACTGTACAAAAATACCCGCGCCTGCATTAGCAACGCTTTGCATCACATTCGCATTGAGTTTAGCCAGTACGATATTACCTGCATTGTTTTTAACAAAGCCCCCTTGCGATAAGGGAATCGGTGAACCTTCTAATGTGCCTACGCCCAAAATAGAGGTTTGTATATTCGCAGATCGAGCCGTATTAATCGCTTTTAAGGTTTCTTTTTGATCCACAATTTCATCAGTAATTAAGAGAATATGTCCCTGCTTTAACTGTGTTTGCGCTAATAATTGCTGAGCTTTTTGAATAACGACGGCGGTACGATTGCCTTGCACAGGCATAATGGCGGGATTGAGCAATTTTGCTTGGGCTTCAATGGTTTCTGCATCATCGGTTAAAGGCGAAACTACAAAAGCATCCCCTGCATAAACAATCAATGCAGTCTGTCCTTCTTTACGTTGTTTGAGTAAATCAATTAACTCAAAACGGGCGCGCACCAAACGGCTGGGTTGTACATCCTTAGCATACATCGAGGTCGATAAATCTAAAGCAATCACTAATGCCTGTTGCTGTTTAAAACTGGCTTGTTTACGTTTTTCCCAGCTAGGCCCTGCCATTGCAATAATCGCAATTAAAGCCAATGTACCAATCAGAGCTAATAAACGATAGGAAGTTTTTTGTTGTTGCCCTGTTAATACAAAGGGGGCAAGTTGAGGTTCAACCAATTGTTGTAGTGCCGTATTCTTTTTACTTTGGAATAAAAATAAAGCCATTAAAACAGCGATCAGAGGCAGAATTAATACTAACCACATCGGGTAAATAAAATGAAAATCCTGTATAAATTGTGTCATTGTATTCCCTTATATTTACTCGTCTTTAAGGACTCTTTTTATTATTAAGACCGATAAAATCAGTAATAAACTCATGGCTAATGGCCAACGAAATAGTTCACTCTGTGGTCGCCAACTTTCTACTGATTTTTCAACAGGTTCTAATTGATCTAACTCATGATAAATCTGCTGAAATTCTTGCGTATCACGGGCGCGAAAATACTTGCCTCCTGTAACTTCTGCAATATCTTTAAGGCTTTTTTCATCTAAATCGGTATTCGTATTGGGTACAACAAAACCCATAAAAGAAGTTTGTCCTGATTGTTCCGAACCAATCCCCACGGTATAAATTTTCAAACCTTCTTGTGCGGCTAAACTCGCTGCTTCATGCGGACTAACAACACCCGCTGTATTTGCCCCATCGGTCATAATAATCAGAATATGTTGTTGGTCTTTTTGTTTACGCAAACGTTTGACCGCTAAACCAATGGCATCACCAATGGCGGTTTTTTCACCTGCTAAACCTAAAGCCGCTTCATTAAGCAAGCTATACACGGTTTTTCGATCAAAGGTCAGCGGTGTTTGTAAATAAGCACGATCACCAAATAGAATTAAACCAATACGATCACCTTCACGACGTTTAATAAATTCACCCGCCACGGCTTTAGTGGCAACCAAACGATCTACAAAACGTCCATTTAATTGAAAATCCTGCTCTTGCATACTGCCTGATAAATCCACCGCCAACATTAAATCACGACCAGAAACAGGCAGTTCAACTGCATCACTAATCCATATTGGACGCGCAGCAGCGGTAATTAATGCGAACCATGCTAAATACGCTAAAAGTAGTAAAAATCGTTGTGACTGAGCAAGGCTTAGAGGCATTTTATCTTGCTGAAAATCTTCAATAAAAGGCACTTTCAAAGCAATACTGGCTTGAACAGGTGCAGGTTTTAAAAAGTGACGTACTAAGAGCGGTAAAGGTAATAGGATAAACATCCATAACCATTGGAATTCAAACATTAATGAGCTTCCTTTGACATTTGATTTTCTAACCAATTTTTACAGATACGTAAGAGTAAGTGGCGATCAGGTTGTGGGTCTTTTTGATAGGGTAAATCAATTAATACCCGTCCTGCACCTTGGCTGAAGCTGGTCAATTCCCAGTGTTTATCCATAAATTCTAGCCATTGCTGCCCTGATAAACCAGCAACTTTCTGACCATATTGAGTGATTGCAACTCGTTTTAATAAAGCGGATAAACGCTCAATAAAAAGGTGTTCATCTTCGATTTTTTGAATAGTGACTAATTCTAACATCACTTGTTTACGCAATGAGAGCTGTGATTTTTGTTGAAGCCTTTGCTCTCTATTTTTCAACCAAAAAACGATTCCCACTGTTACGAGAATGATTAATATCAGTAACAACCACCAACCCATTGCTAACGGCCACCATGAAATAGCCTCGGGTAAATGAATATCTTTAATTGCAATTTCACTATTAGCCGCATGATTGGCTGCATTCGCTAATGGGGTTGTTAATGGATTCAACGCAATGCTCCAATCAATTTACGTAAGCGATTATTTTGACTATCTGCACTGGAAATACTGACCCAACCCATACGGTATTTACGCGTAAATTGTTTTAAGTGTTCAAATCGATTCTGAGTGCGTTGTTGATAGGTTTTTTTCCAGCGACGATTGTTTAAATTAATCGTGAAAAAACGTCGTTTTGCGCTTAAACGGATTTTATCGACTTCAGGCAAACGGTGTTCAAATGGATCGCTAATCGGAATTAAAGTGACTTCGGCTTGTTTTTGAATCGCAACGAGTTGTTGTAATGCCGCTTTATCCACACCTCGAAAATCACTTAGAATAAACACGCGACTACCTGTTGCAACGACACGGCGTAATCGTCGCCATTCATCACTTAAGATAATCGGTTTTTCTGGATCGGGTAATTGCTGATAATTTTGTGTGGCGAGGGCAATCTGTTTTAAAAAACGTACCATGCCTGCTTTACTGCGTGCAGGTTGAATCTCGGTATGCTGATTCGCACTGACTAATATTCCCCCGACGCGATCACCATCTTGTTTACTTTTCCAAATCAACAAAGCCGCCAACTGTGCTGCAACCACTGATTTAAATGCGCCTTTCGTGGCAAAAAACATCGCATTACGCATATCCACCCAAATTAAGACAGGACGTTCGCGTTCTTCCTGAAATAATTTCGTGTGGGGTTTACCTGTTCTTGCCGTGACTCGCCAATCTAATGTACGAACATCATCACCTGCTTGATAAGGACGTGATTCAGCAAAGTCCATGCCTCGACCCTTAAATACTGAAAGGTGCTGACCTGTATTTTTAGCGCGTATTTTATGTTTACTTAAACTCAGTACTTTCGCTTTTGCTTGCAAAGCCAGTAATGAATGTAAGCGGCTGAATACTACGCCTTCTCCATCTTCATTCATATCAATGTTGTCGTTTGTTTAAGGAACGGCGACCAAAGAAAGTAGTTCATCAATCACAGAGTCACTATTATGACCATCGGCTTCGGCTTCAAAATTAAGTAAGACGCGATGGCGTAATACATCATGGGCGACTGCTTGTATATCTTCTGGGCTAACAAAATCACGTCCTGCTAACCATGCATACGCTCTAGAACAACGATCCAAAGCTAAACTTGCCCGAGGGCTCGCACCATAGGCAATCTTTCCCTGTAATGCCGAGGCATATTTTTCAGGTTCTCGGGTTGCCATGACCAAATGCAGTAAATAATGCTCTACGTTTTCAGCCATATGAATATTTAACACTTGTTCCCGCGCAGCACGAATATCTTCAATGGTAATAACAGCCGCTTCTTGCTCTTTTCGCTGTTGTACTTCTGCTAACATCTCTCGACGGGATAAATGTAAAATGGCGCGTTCTTCCGCTAAGCTGGGATAATCCACCGTGACGTGCATTAAAAAGCGATCCATTTGTGCTTCAGGAAGATGATATGTCCCCTCTTGCTCAATTGGGTTCTGAGTCGCCATAACCAAAAACAAATCAGGTAATTGATAAGTCGTCCCTGCAACGGTGACTTGCCGTTCTGCCATCGCTTCGAGCAAGGCCGATTGCACTTTCGCAGGCGCACGATTAATTTCATCCGCTAAAATTAAATTATGAAATAAAGGCCCTTTTTGAAACTTAAAACTGGCTTTTTGTTGATGAAAAATTTCTGTACCCGTAATGTCAGCAGGTAAAAGGTCGGGCGTAAATTGAATACGGTGAAAGTCACTGTGTACTCCCTCACTTAATGCCTGAATGGCACGCGTCTTCGCTAAACCTGGCGCACCCTCAACCAATAAATGTCCATCGGCGAGTAAGGCAACCAGTAAACGATTGATTAAACGTTTTTGACCAACAATCTTACGTTCGATAAATGCTTGTAACTGATCGAATTTTTGTTTATGTGGCATGATTGTATCTGTATTTTTCCTTGAGATATTTTCTTAGTATTATGCTTATTGAATTATATTTTTACACTAAATAATTAAGTCATAAACATAAATTCGCCTAAGCATAGTGGATACTATCAATTTATGTTCATAATTTTAATATTCGATCAGAGTCTAACATAGACTATGCTGCTTATTTTATGAGGAAACCCCGATGAATATGCAAACCCAGATTGAAGCAAAATTAAATCAATCATTCAATATTAACTTCTTAGAAGTCGTCAATGAAACCCATATGCACAATGTCCCTGCCGATGCCGAATCTCACTTTAAAGTGACCCTTGTCAGTAATGACTTTGAAGGCAAAATGTTAGTGGCTCGTCATCGTATGATTAATAAAACCCTTGCAGAAGAAATTAGTAATATCCATGCATTGGCATTACACACCATGACAGAAGAAGAGTACTTTAAGAAATTTGGTAAAATTCCAGAATCTCCTCAGTGTATGGGTGGCGGTGCTTAAGCATTGCTGGTTTTCCATTATATGGATTATATGGATTATACGGTTAGCTTCTCTTGTTCTACTTCTAAACGCTTGACTTCATTTAGTAAACGATCCAATTTATTCAATATGGGGGTGATAGTTTCAAAGAGTGCTAGCTTTTTAGCGGCTTCCCGATAGTTTAAACCTGTCTCTTTTGCCGCTTGCTCAATTTTGGCATGAGTCGGCTTATAGACCTCGTATTCGGCTAAATAATCCTGTGTTAATTGATCTATTTTTTGTTGTAATTGTTCATGTTTTTCGGATTTTTGTTGGGTAATTCTCGCTTCTTCCCTTGCTGCTAGTTCGGTATTGCTAAGAAAAGACTGTACATCTAATGTTCCCGTTTCTAGTTTACTCACCAAACTGGAAATATAAGCCATTGGGTTTTTGAGTGGATCAGTGCTATTGAGGAGTCGTTTACCCAAGGTATCGAGGAGTGCT
>WFRR01000091.1 GCA_015486375.1 Thiotrichaceae bacterium | reverse complement strand
TTACAGTGATTTAGTACTAAATAAAGGTGAAAATTCTGAGCTAATTGAGTTATCTAAAGATAGGTTTGTAGTGCTGAGAGTTAAGGACAAACTAGCCGAGAGACAGAAATCATTTGATGAAGTGAAAGGTGAAATCAATACACACCTGACCACGTTATTATCAAAGACTTTTATCGATAATATTGCCAAGCAAATTACAGACGCATTTACAAAGGGCGACAATAAAGCAGCCCAGGTATTGATGGATAATAACCAACTTAAATGGAAAGAGGTAGGTTGGATTGGGCGCGATTCTGATAAGGCAGACGTTGTGATTGTTAACCAAGTATTTGCTTTACCTAAGCCAGCCAATGCCACAACTTATAGCGCACAGAGTCTAAGCAAGGGTCAATCTATTGTGATTGCATTATCAAAAGTTAAAACTACTGATGACACATCAGCTAAGGCTTTAGAGCGTTCTTTATTAAACTTTGAATCTGATGCAATGTTTAATAGTATTTTGACAACTTTAAGGAAAAATGCAGATCTAGAAATTTTTACTGAGCGTTTATAAATTTAGTCAAGCTTAGAATAAAAAAAGACCTGCAAATTTAGCAGGTCTTTTTTTTGGATAAGCTTTATTGGTTATCAATCAGGACCCTTGTCGTAAAAGTTATAACCTGAATCAATGTAGGTGACCTCGCCGGTAATGCCCGATGCCAAGTCTGAACATAGGAAGGCAGCAGCATTACCCACTTCTTCTGTGGTGACATTGCGCTTAAGAGCGGAACTGTCAGCGGCATAATCTAATAATTTACCAAAGTCTTTAATACCACTGGCTGCTAAGGTTTTAATTGGACCAGCTGATACAGCATTAACACGAATACCTTTTTCAGGGCCCATTGCAGCTGCCATATAGCGTACATTAGCCTCTAGTGAAGCTTTGGCAACACCCATGACATTGTAATTAGGGATAGCGCGAATAGCGCCTAAGTAGCTTACCGTTAATAAAGCGCCATTATCATTAAGCATTGAACTTGCACTTTTAGCTAAAGCAGTAAAACTGTAAGAGCTAATATCATGTGCTGTGGCAAAATTTTCACGTGTAGTGGCTTCAATATAATTACCATCTAGTGCTTCACGCGGAGCAAAGGCAACTGAGTGCACTATAATATCAAAGTTATCCCAATGATTTTTAAGCTCTGCGAAGGCGGCATCGATACTCTCATCGGTGCCAACATCACAAGGAATAACAATATCAGAATTACAAACTACGGCGCATTTGTCAACCCGTTTTTTTAATTTTTCGTTTTGGTAGGTCAGTGCAATTTCACAGCCTTGTTTGGCCATAGATTCAGCAATACCCCATGCAATAGAACGATTAGATGCAACACCAACAATTAGTGCTTTTTTCCCTGTTAAAAAACCCATAAGACTCCTTAAGTATTTATAATTGATACGATGTTGAATTATAAACATATAAAGCTTTTGATATGGGTTGTTTTACCTCTATTAGGCGCCTGTACTGAGCCTTGGAACAATCCGTATCTCGATACACAAAGACTAGACAATACGCTTTATAGCTCTTTTTCTGCACGTCCAAAACATTTAGATCCAGCGCGTTCGTATTCTTCAAATGAGTGGACTTTTATTCAGTCTGTGTATGAGACACCCCTGCAATATCATTACTTGAAACGACCTTATACATTAATACCTGGTGTGTTGGCACATATGCCAAAAGTGCATTATTACAATAATGCAGGTGATGAGATCTTGGCTATTGATCGACAGTCTGCGGCTTTTTCACGTTATATTTTGCAAATTAAACCAGGGATAATGTATCAAAACCATCCTGCTTTTGTTAAAGATAATCTTACATTAAATGATGATATGCTTAGTGATATTAGCCATTTAAGTGATTTTTCCAAAACTGCGACAAGAGAATTGGTTGCTAGTGATTTTGTGCATCAAATCAAGCGTTTGGCCAATCCAAAATTACACTCACCGATATTAAGCTTAATGAGTGAGATGATTGTTGGTCTTGATGATTTGAATGTTGAGCTTAAGAATGTAAAGGGTTCGTTAGACTTGACCCAGCATCAAATATCAGGTGTTAAGGTATTAGATAAATATCGCTATTCTATAAAAGTGAATGGCATTCAAGAACAATTTTTATATTGGTTAGCTATGCCATTTTTTACCGCTGTGCCACCAGAAGCAGATGCATTTTATGCACAGCAAGGACTGATTGATAAAAACATTGTATTGGATTGGTACCCAGTTGGTACAGGGCCTTTTCAGTTAAGCGTGAATAATCCGAATAAAGAAATGATTCTTCAAAGAAACCTTAATTTCCATGATGAATATTATCCAAGTGTAGGCGAAGTTAGCGACAAGGAAAATCACTTACTGGTTGATAGAGATAAGAAATTGCCATTTTTAAACAAGGTGCATTTTTTATTAGAAAAAGAAACTGCACCTTATTGGAATAAATTTTTACAAGGCTACTATGATCAGTCGGGCATCTCTAGTGATAATTTTGATCAAGCCATTGAAGTTAAGTCCAAAGGTCAAACTGTTTTAGCACCAAGAATGAGTGATAAAAATATTCGCTTGCTCGCCAGTAACAGTACCAGTGTTTATTACACTGCATTTAACATGCTAGACACAACAGTTGGTGGTTATACATCATCTGCTAAAAAATTAAGACAAGCCATTTCAATTGCCATTAATGAAGAAGAATATATTTCTATTTTTAGAAATGGACGAGGCAGTGCGGCACATGGGCCGATTCCTGCGGGTATTTTTGGCGCAGCTGAGGATTACAACCCATTCGTTTATGATTCTTTAGATAAGCGTAAGGATATTTCTAAAGCGAAAGACTTAATGGCACAAGCCGGTTATGCCAAGGGTATTGATCCAGTTACCGGTCAGCCTTTGGTGCTGTATTTTGATACAACTGCCAGCGGTGCAGAAGATCAGCCAAGATTGGATTGGATTAGAAAACAATTTAAGAAGATTGATGTTCAGTTGGTAATTAGATCGAGTAGTTATAATCGACTACAAGATAAAATGAGCAAAGGCCAAACTCAATTGTTTGAATTGGGCTGGAATGCGGATTATCCCGATCCAGAAAATTTCTTATTTTTATTGTATGGTAAAAATTCCAAAGTTGAAACTGGCGGAGAGAATGGTGCTAATTATCAAAATGCTGAATATGATAAGTTTTTTGAAAAAATGAAAAATATGCCAAATTCTGCTGAACGACAAGTAGTCATTGATAAAATGGTAGCCATATTGCGTGAAGATGCACCGTGGGTTTG
>WFRR01000090.1 GCA_015486375.1 Thiotrichaceae bacterium | reverse complement strand
ATTTAGAATTTCAATTGCTGAAAAATAAAGTATAGACTTATTAAATATTTCATCCCAATGTACCTTAGAATTATGATCAAAATTTCTTTTTACCTTTAAAATATTACTATTATACGAGAATTTTATATGACTATTATCATCTTTAAAGGTCATAGTTTTTGTGAAAATCGATTGAAAGTTTTTTATATAATTAAGTAAACTTGTTTTTCCACTGCCATTAATTCCAGCAATAACGATTACAGGTGATATTTCTCCCAAGTTATCTATAAAGTCTATATTAAAATCCTGAAACATCCTGTAAGATTGAATATAGACGCTTTTTATTTTAATTCCCTTATTTTCTATTTCTTCCATAATTAACTGCTTATCTGACATTCTTTATTTCCTTTTATTCTAATTACTTAGCAGAAACCTTTTTATAGTTTTTAATTAAATCATGGGCGATCTGTGTTTTATCAATATATAAATAATCTTTCTCTATTATTTCACTAAAAGTGGTAATACCAATAGGTAATTTTTTCATAGTATTTAATATAGCAGCGTTTATGAAGAAATACCCCGCAATAAATTTGGGGTATTTTTTTAGACTTAATAGAGGTTAATATCGGTAGTATCAAATATTCCTGTGTGAGTAACGATACCTAATAGTGTTACCGTATCAGCAGAATCAATATGGTTTGTATCCATACCATCTTCAGTAATTGAGTAAATAGCTGTTTGTGAGTTATTATTACTCACTGCAATAATAAATTTATCACCAGCTGCCCCATTAGCATAAGCACCCACCGTATTACCGAGTTGAGCAATACTAGAAAAGTCAGATATGATAAAAGCATTATTGATAATAGAAATTGCAACATCAGCATCAACAGCATTGCTATCGACGGATGCTATACCTGATCCGTTTACAAGGGCTGTTTCTATATTAATTTGGTCATTTGCGCCATCAAAACCCGTAATAGCTACCGCATCGGCAATGACCATTCCACCTGAAACATTACCTGAACCATCTTCCAGCCTTATCGTATCACTGCTACCATTGGCAATATTAATGGTCATGCTAGAACCCGCTGATTTAGAATCTGCTGCTGTAATCGTATCGTTACCTGCCATACCATTAATAATGATATTTATATCATTAACAGCATAGCTAGCTAAATCTAAGCTTGCTGTAGATGTGTTAATAGTCAAACTGGATAATGTTGCAGCTGCACCAGAAATAGTCGTGCCAGAACCCATATCGAGAAGACCGCTATTAGCAATAATATCAACTCCTGCATTTAAGATTATTCCCTTGAAATCTCCAGAGTGAACGACTAAACCTGTGACATCGTCTGTTTCAGTAAATCGTATCTTGCTAGTATCTCCTCCATGCAATGTTACCGAGCCTGCTGCTATGGATGCAGCATCTAATTCAACTGCATCAGAATTATTTGAACCATCAACAAAAATATCGGTAAAGCCACTGATCGTTGTATTGGTAAGCACAATCGCTTGACCGCCTGTATCGTTAAAAATAAGTGTGCTATCACCTGCTCCAGTAATTGTTGTGAATTGGATACCATTAATAGTAGTAAATGGGGTACCATTATTAGTACCACTAACCTCTTCTAATAAATCAGTATCTTTCAAGGTAAGTGTACTTGCTGTTCCTGATAGGGTTACGGTATCAATATTCGTGACAGTCATTCCAGAAAGATCACCTTTTGCACCAACACCTGTAAAGTTTAAGCTATTGATTACACCTTCAGTTGCATCACCCGTGAGCGTGCCGACATTATCAAGGTCGGTATCATCAAGCGTTAAGGTTGTAGCAAGTCCGCCTGTAATACTTAGGCTATTCGTTCCAGCACTATCAAAATTCAAAGCAGTATTTGAAAAATCAAATGTTCCTGCTCCGCTTAATATTAAGCTGTCATTGCCACCTACATTCGTATCATCCAATACGAGTCGTGTCACACCCGATAGATTGGCAGTATCAATAGTGACAGAAACACCCATACCTGCTGTATCTGTAATACTGATTTCTTCAATATTGCTATTGCTTATGCCTGTTAAATCAACACTTCCTTCAATTTCTAGTTTCTGTATTGCACTCGCATCACCTGTTAAAGTAGCAATTTCGCCCCCAGTATTACCTGCGATATCGGCTGATAATAAATTAAGCTGTGATACCCCTGCTCCTATTGAAATGGTTTCCACATTTTCGATGCTGGCTGCTGTTTTAGTCAGGTCTGCGGTGTTAGCACCTGTTGTATTAGTAATATTTAAAGTATCTAATAGCCCAAGACCATCGATTGTTGTTGCAGCATCAGATACTTGTGCAGCAGTGGCATTGATAATATCTGCTCCCGCACTGGTATTATTGCCTTCATCGGCATCATTTGCGCCATCATTGGTTTGGAAATCAGTATTGGCTGTTTTTGCGGTAAAGGTAACCCCTGATGGATCGGTAGGGGGTGGGTTTAATAGGTAATTAATGGGCGTTGCAGTGGCATTGGCTGCATCAATCAGTGCCTTGGCAGTCGTTAGGGTGGCAGGCTCATGAGTTACATCTTTTAAGACGGCAACAGAAGCTAAGTAGGCTTGATCAAGCTCGGGTGGCGTGGTTGTGATATTGGTATTTGTACCGAGTGTATCGACAAAATGCAGTGCTACAGCAACCTTGTTTTCAAGTAAGTCTTGACGTTCAGTTGCCGCTTGTATTTGTGCTGTGGTTAAACCCGTAAAGTTAGCAGGATCAAAATCTAATGCGCCTGATACGAAATCAACAATCATTTCTCCGCGTGTTAGTGTGCTGAGTTTTTCTACCCAAAAGGCGACACCAGCGGGTTCACCTGCTTGACCCAGTACATTTTGATAAATCTGTGCAACAAAGGCTGCATCGCTTAGACTGCCATAATTATTGATAAATACGGGGTGACTGCTAAAGCCGCTACTATTATTTTGACCATCCATAATGCTTCGATAAACATCACGTACGGGTGTACCTGCTGCAATAGCAGAATTTGCTTGGGTTAACCAAAAATTAAGACCACCAAGATCAGGTGATCTATCAAATGTGGCGATGTATAGTGATGATATTGTTTCTCTTGGAGTTGCCATTTTTTTATCTTCTCGTTGTTAATGGGGTGTATTCCACACATAATCATTTGATACAAATTGATTCAATTAATAAAGAAAAACTAATAGTGTAAATAGAACCAAATGACAGGTATAAAAAAAGGGTAAACTCTTTATGATTATCCGATCGAAAACAATGATGAGAGTTGACCCCGAATACTAACTATGGATGATACATCACTCTAAAGCAAATTTGAAAATCTATTTAACATATTAGAATAAGTAATTGAAATAGTTAAAATTATCTATATAATGGTGTACTTATAGATCAAGAGTCCAGAAAAAAATAAATTATTTATATCATAGGTGCTGTTGGAGAAGACAATAGATTATGAAAAAACTCCCTTTAGGAATACAGACTTTCAGAAAGATTAGAGATAAAAAAAAGAATTATTTATATGTTGATAAAACAAAAATAGCGCTTAAAATGATTAACGGAGGTGAGTATTATTTTCTTTCACGCCCACGTCGCTTTGGAAAATCTTTATTTTTGGATACATTAAAAGATATATTTGAAGGTAGGGAATATTTATTTAAAGGTCTTTATATTTTTGATAAGTGGGATTGGAATAAAGTTTATCCCGTGATAAAAATTAGTTTTGGTGTAGGGGTAATTAAAGATACTGATGATCTAAATATTAGATTGTTAGCCCTTATGAAAGAAAATCAAAAACGATTAAAAATAAAATGCACTTATAATAATAATGCTAGGGAGTGTTTTAGGGAACTAATTCGACTTGCATATAAAAAATATCAACAGAGACTGGTCATTTTAGTTGATGAGTATGATAAACCAATATTAGATAATATTGATAATCAACCTCGTGCATCAGCGATAAGAGAAAATTTAAAAAACATCTACTCAGTGATTAAAGACAGTGATCAATATATTAGGTTTGTACTATTAACAGGCGTAAGTAAATTCTCGAAAGTAAACTTATTTAGTGGACTCAACAACTTAGAGGATATTTCACTTGATGCACGTTATGCAACAATTTGTGGTTATACGCATCAAGATATAAAATTTACCTTTAAAAAGTATATACAAGGCATTGATTTAAAAGAATTAAAGCAATGGTATAACGGCTATAACTTTCTAGGTGAACCTATCTATAACCCTTATGATATTCTTCTATTTTTCACTAAAGGAAAGATTTATGCTAATTATTGGTTCGAAACAGGTAACCCTGCTTTTTTAATAAAGATAATTAAAAATAATAATTATTACATTCCAAACCTTGAAAGTATTGTAGTTCACGCGGATGAACTCAGTAGTTTTGACATCGATGATATTCGTTTAGAAGTTCTATTATTCCAAACAGGTTATTTAACTATAAAATCAGAAAGTGTGATTTTTAATCAACGTAGTTATCAGTTAGGATATCCTAATTTAGAAGTAAGAAGTGCTTTAAATAATCAAATCTTTAAATATTTATTATCAAATCAACTTCCCCAGAGTTTACCGATGTTTCATGCCATTATAAATAATGATATGCAGCAGTTTAAATTAGCGATTCAACAATTATTTGCATCAATTCCTTCAGATAATTATCGGAAAAATTCTATCCAAAATTATGAAGGTTATTATGCGAGTATAATGTATAGCTATCTTGCAGGCTTAGGTATCGAATTTATTGCAGAAGATGTTACTAATAAGGGACGAATTGATTTAAGTATTGCAACGCCTGATATGAGTAAAGTCTATATTATAGAATTTAAGGTATTGAACCAGAAAGGAAAAAAAGGTAATGCTTTAGCCCAAATAAAATCTAAAAAATACTATGAAAAATATCAGCTTACCGCTAAATCCTTATATCTTATTGGAATTGAATTTTGCAAAACAGAGAGAAATATCTGTCATTTTGAGTGGGAGCAATATCTCTAAAATTATAATAGATGTTTATGCCAAATTTTGACCCAGCTACTTTCTTAAAAACTGTTGCACGCTCATCAGGGGTTTATTGCATGATGGCGGCTAATGAAAAAGTGCTTTATGTCGGTAAAGCTAAAAATTTACGGCAACGGCTAGGCAGTTATTTTAATAAAAATCAGTCCAATCCACGGATTGCTTCCATGCTTAAAAAAGTGCTGGATATTCAAATTACCCTGACAGAAACGGAAGCAGACGCTTTACTGTTAGAGAGTAATTTAATTAAGCAGTATAAAACGCCTTATAATATTCTGTTGCGCGATGATAAAAGTTATCCTTATATTTATTTATCCAGTCAACAGGACTATCCTCAATTACGCTTTCAACGTGGTAAAACATTGAAACAAGGGCAGTATTTTGGCTCTTATGTCAGTGCTTATGCGGTACGTGAAACGCTAAATTTACTGTATAAATTATTTCAATTACGCTCGTGTGAAGACAGTGTTTTTACAAATCGCTCCCGTCCTTGTCTGCAATATCAAATTAAGCGTTGTTCTGCGCCTTGTACTCAGCAAATTTCTAAGCCAGCCTATCAACAGCAAGTGCAATACAGTACGGCATTTTTAGAGGGAAAAAGTCAGTTTGTTATTGATCAGTTAGTACAACAGATGGAGAAAGCCGCACAAGCATACGCTTTTGAGCAAGCGGCTATTTACCGCGATCAAATTAAATCCTTGCGGCGTATTTCACAGCAACAATATATACAATCTGGTCATGCAAATAGCGATATTATTGCTTTAAGTTATCAACAAGGTATGGCTTGTATTCACTTATTAAGTATGCGACATGGACAAAATAGAGGCGGTAAGAACTTTTTTCCTAAACTGCCTCAGTTCGAACTGAATGAATCCGAAATTTTATCGGCATTTATCAGCCAATATTATCTGAATCATCAACCGCCTAAGGAAATTTTAATTCAAATACCCATTGTTAATCCATCAGTATTAGAAGCATTATTAAGTCAATTGGCAGGCTATAAAGTGGCTTTAAAAGATAAATTACGCGGTAATCGCCTACAGTGGTTAATAATGGCAAAGAAAAATGCAGTTTATGCTTTGGAGGTTAAACTGAATGCTAAAGCCCATACCCAAACGCGTATTTATGCACTCAAAGAGGAGCTGAACTTAAGCTATCTACCTAAACGGTTGGAGTGTTTTGATATTAGTCATACGATGGGTGAAGCGACGGTTGCATCATGTGTGGTGTTTACACGCGAAGGCGCAGCTAAGCAGGAGTACCGTCGTTTTAATATTCATAATATTACGGCAGGTGATGATTACGCTGCAATGCGACAAGTTTTACAACGTCGCTTTAAAGGCATTGCCGATAATAATGCTGCCGCAATCAGTAAACAGCCTGATTTGGTTTTTATTGATGGTGGTAAGGGACAGGTACAACAAGCTTTGGATGTAATGGATGAATTAAATATTACCCATATTGATATTATTGGCATTGCGAAAGGAGAAGGGCGTAAAGCGGGTTTGGAAACTCTGATTATTAATCGCGGTAAAAGCCGTAAAAATTTAGATGAACATTCACCTGCACTGCATTTAATCCAAGCGATTCGGGATGAATCCCATCGTTTTGCTATTAATGCCCATCGGCATAAACGTCATAAATCCCGACTCAGTTCACCACTGCAACAAATTAAGGGGTTGGGCGTTAAGCGAAGACAAGTATTATTAAAGCAGTTTGGCGGAATACAAGCATTATCACGCGCCAGTATTGAAGAAATTGCTAAAGTTAAAGGGATTAGTCTGAGCTTAGCAGAAGGGGTTTATCAGGCCTTACAGCATTCAGATAAAGCTTAAAACCCAACTTAGCCGAGTTGCATAACCCGTTTAGGTGCAAGACTATTTTCATGTTTAACATAGCCAATGCCTAAAAAATCACCTGTTTCAGTATAAACACGCAGTTGTTTACCTTCTTCAAATGCATCCATATTATCCGTTTTAACGGTTTGTCCCATTCTAAATAAAGCCGTATTGCTTACACTAATGCTGACCTTATCCCAATCTTTTAAAGCATAATCAACGGGTAATAAATAGCTGTGTAAATCCATACCCTCAGCTTTTGCTTGTTCTAGTTGTTCAAAATTAAACATTTTCTGCCCTTCAAAAGGGGAAACCATACTGCGTTCTAATTGGCTAACATAAGCACTACAACCGAGTGCTTCACCAATATCTTCGACTAAGGTACGAATATAGGTGCCTTTGCTGCAAGCAACTTCGAGTGTTAGATGAGTATGAGTTTGTTGGATTAATGCTAAGGAATGAATAGTGATATTACGCGCTTTACGTTCAACCGTTTGCCCTTTTCTTGCCAGTTCATACAAGGGTCTACCCTCTTTTTTTAGCGCAGAATACATCGGAGGAATTTGAGCAATTTCACCTGTAAATTTTTCTAAAACAGTTTGAATCTCTTGTTTAGAAAAGGAGGCAACCTCACGTTCTAAAAGGATGTCTCCCTCTGCATCACCTGTTGTGCGTGTTTGCCCAAGGTGTGCAATGGTTCTATAGCGTTTATTCGATGCTAATAAAAAGGCAGAAACTTTAGTGGCTTCACCAAAACAGATCGGCAACATACCTGATGCTAATGGATCAAGACTACCTGTATGACCCGCTTTCTGTGCATCAAATAATCGTTTTGCTTTTTGTAAAGAGGAATTAGAGCTAAAGCCTAATTGCTTATCTAAAAGCAGAATGCCATGAATCGGCAAGCCTTTTTTACGTCGTCTAGCCAAAATTATTATCCACTGTAATGATTACCGAACAATAGCAATATAGTAAGCAGCTAGTTTTTTTGATCACTTTGAATCGCACGATCAATTAGGGCTGACATTTCATTACCCTTAACTTGTGTATCATCATAGATAAATTTTAAAGCGGGGGTACTACGCAGACGTAAGCCTTTACCGAGTTCCCTACGCAAAAAACCAGCAGCATGATTGAGTGTTTCTTCTGCCTGCTGTGCATTATCTTGTGCCAAAGTATCAAAATAAACTTTTGCATGAGCAAAGTCACGGCTGACAATGACATCTAAAATCGTCACCATGCCAACCCGAGGATCTTTAACATTATTACGGATCAGCATCGACAGATCACGAATGATCTGCTGCGAAACCCGTTCTGTACGTGAATATTCGTTTGGCATTAAAGCTCTCTCGCTACTTCAATACGCTTGAAACATTCGATTTGATCACCTTCTTGAATATCACTGTAGTTTTTAACCGCGATACCACATTCCGTACCACTAATCACTTCGTTGACTAAATCTTTATGGCGACGTAGTGACTCTAGTTCACCTTCAAATACCACCACATTATCGCGTAGGACTCGAATCGGTAAACCTTGTTTCACATTACCATCCATGACCAAACAACCTGCGGCTGCACCGAAGCTAGAAGAGCGGAACACTTCTTTAACTTCTGCAAGACCAACAAATTCTTCACGTAATTCGGGTGAAAGTAAGCCTGACATCGCATCACGAATATCATCTATTATTTCATAGATAATACTGTAGTAACGAATTTCAGCCCCTGATTCAGATGCAATACGTTTTGCAGAAGCATCAGCACGGACATTAAAGCCGATCATGCTTGCACCAGCGGCAATGGCTAGATTGACATCGGTTTCATTAAATCCACCTACGCCTGAACTAATAATTTTAACAACGACTTCATCCGTTGAAAGTTTCAATAAAGAACTTTTCAGTGCTTCGATACTGCCTTGAACATCTGCCTTTAGAAGAACAGGCACTTCTGATACTTCGCCACCTTTCATCTTAGAGAACATAGCATCTAGCTTCGCGGCTTGTTGTGCAGCAAAGAGAGAATCTTTCTCTTGTTGACGACGGGCTTCAGCAATTTCTTTCGCTTTTCGTTCATCAGCAACCACTAAACATTTGTCACCTGCCATTGGTGCGCCTGATAAACCTAGCACTGAAACGGGAATTGACGGACCTGCTGTTTTAACAGGTTTGCCATATTCATTAAATAAGGCACGTACACGACCGTACTCTTTACCACTGAGGATAAAGTCGCCTCGCTTTAATGTTCCGCTTTGTACCATTACCGTTGCAACCGCACCTCGACCTTTTTCAATACTTGCTTCAACCACAACGCCTTTTGCTGCGCCTTCGATCGGGGCTTTTAGCTCTAGCATTTCAGCGACTAAGGAGATGTTTTCTAATAGAGAGTCGATACCTTCACCTGAATGAGCAGAGACATTGACAAATACATCATCACCGCCCCAATCTTCAGGAATAACATCAAATTGACTTAATTCATTTTTGACCCGATCAGGATCAGCCGTTTCTTTATCAACTTTATTGACTGCTACAATCATCGGTACACCCGCTGCACGGGTATGCTCAATGGCTTCTTTCGTTTGTGGCATAACCCCATCATCAGCGGCAACAACAACAATAACAATATCGGTTGCATTAGCACCACGGGCGCGCATTTCGGAGAATGCCGCATGTCCAGGAGTATCAAGGAAAGAAATAACACCGTTATCAGTTTCTACATGATAAGCACCGATATGCTGGGTAATACCGCCTGCTTCACCCGCAGTAACACGGCTTTTACGAATATAATCTAATAAAGACGTTTTACCATGATCAACATGTCCCATGATAGTCACCACAGGAGGGCGGCTTACTGTTTCATAGTCTTCATCATCTTCAATGATTTTAGCAACGAGTGCTTCATCACTGACATCAGCGAGTGGCTTAGCCTTATGTCCCATCTCTTCAACGACTAAAATAGCGGTATCTTGATCCAGTGTTTGGTTGATGGTTGCCATAACGCCCATCCCCATCATCACTTTGATAACATCGATGCCTTGTACTTTTAACTCTTTAGCTAAATCACCGACAACAATCATTTCAGGGATTTCAATTTCATGTACAACAGGAGCGGTTGGCTTCTCGAACTGATGCTTCGTATCATCAATCTGAACATTACGTGGCTGACGTCTTGCTCGTTTACCTCTACGCTTAGCTTTACTTTTATTACCTGCTAAGTGCATTGGACCGCCTGCATTACGAAGGCGCTTTGGTTGCTTTTTCTTATCTTCTGCTTTCTTATCAGCTGTTTTTGCAGGCGTTGCTTTAACAACTTTCTTCTCTACCGCAGGCTTAACAACAGGTTTAGCCACTACTTTTGGTTTACGTGAAGGTCGGACTTTAAGCAACGAAGAAGCTTCTTGTCTTGCTTTCGCAGCCACAGCTTCTCGGTGTGCTAATCCCCCCCCCAGATTTAATAAACTCAAACGACTGGTTAAAGTTGGTCTGGCTTGTGAGGGAGCGGAGGGTCTAATTAATGTAGGTTTAACTTTGGGGTTGGCTTTCACGGTACTTGGCTTTACGGGTTCAGTGGTTTTCTTAACGACGTTAGGCTTGCGCACGGGCTTCGATGGGCTAGCCTGCTTACGTAGCTGCGGTTGGGCAGAAGTTTTTGGTTTTGCTGCTGTTCCTGTCTTAGTACTTACTTTAGAAGTATCTGCTACTCCTTGTGTAGATATTTTAGAACTAATTGTCGTTTTATCTGATTTTTGTACAGATGTAGCCGTTTGTGCTGTTGTTTTCTGTTGAGTCGCTTTACTTGCAGCGGCGGTAGCTGCCGTTGCTTGAGTATTTTTAAGGACTTTAGATGCTGCTTTTTCTTTAGTTGCTTTAGCTACCGTCGCTGCACTTTTGGTTTTAATTCTAGTAAAACCAGCTTGGGGCGCACTCACCTGTAAACGGGCTTTTCTTTCTGCATCCAGTTGTTGCGCTAATATTGCTGAACGACTTTGCATCATTGGCTGTTGCCTAGCAATCGGGGGCGCAGTACGTGCTGGGGTTGGCGCAGTCGTAACAGGCTTTTTTGCAGCCACTTTTTTACGACGTACAATATTAACGGCTGTTTTTCCTGCTGGAGCTTTTTTTGAAGAAGCTGCATTGCTCGTATCACGACGTTTAAGTGCCAACTTACTTTTCCCTGTTAGGTTAGTTTGTGTAGGGCTAGTTTTTTTCAGCCCTTGTATATGTTTTAAGAGCTTGATTTTCTGTGTGTTGCTAATACTAGCATCTGCGCCTGAAACGCTGATTCCTGCATCCTGTAGTTGCTTTAACAGCATATCCACAGAAGCACCGACTGTTTTGGCCAGTTGTTTCACCATAATATCTGACATATAAGTAATCTCCTGTGAATTTGTTATTCATCGTTATCGTCTGCAAACCAAGGCGCACGCGCAATCATAATTAATTGACCTGCATACTCCTCATTTTCTTCGCCTAACTCACCTTTTTCAAGTAGCTCATCGACAGAAAGCTCAGCTAAGTCTTCCATACTCTTCACTCCTTCTTTAGCAAGCCTAAAGGCAAGTTCTTCATCCATTCCATCCATGGTTTTTAAATCTTCATGTGGCAAGTCACCTTCGCTAGAGATTGCCATCGTTAATAAGGCATTCTCCGCACGACTTCTGAGTTCAGCCACAATGCCTTCATCAAATACTTCAATGGATAAAAATTCTTCATCCGAGACATAGGCAACTTCATCAATACTGGTAAAGCCTTCTTCAACCAAGATTGAAGCAATATCTTCTTCAACATCTAAATGCGTCATGAACAAGTTAAGCACTTTTTGTTGATCTTCAACATCACGCTCTAGCATTTGTGTTTCGGTCATTACATTTAGATGCCAACCTGTCAACTCACTGGCAAGTCGAACATTTTGTCCACCCACACCAATGGCTTGAGAAAGTCGGTCATCTGCAACGCTAATATCCATTGACTGTCTTTCTTCGTCTACCAAAATTGATAAGACTTCAGCAGGGGACATCGCTTTAATCACAAAGGTCGCAATATCTTCGTCCCAAAGGATAATATCAACGCGTTCCTTATTCAATTCATCTGTGACCGTTTGAATCCGTGAACCCCGCATTCCAACACAGGCTCCAACAGGATCAAGATTAGGGATATTTGACATAACGGCTACTTTTGAACGTGAACCAGGGTCCCGCGCAACCGCTTTTATATCAATCATCTCTTGACCAATTTCAGGCACTTCTAATTTCATTAATTCAATTAAGAAATTAGGGTCAACGCGGCTAACGATAACGCGCGGGCTACGTCCTTCATCACGGACTTCTTTTAAATAGCCTCGCATACGTCCACCGACGCGTGCCATTTCACGTGATAGCATTTCTTCACGTGGAATTAATGCTTCTGCATTTTCACCAAGGTCGAGGATGATACCACGACGCTCTCTGCGCTTCACGGTTCCGATAATGAGTTCACCAATCCGCTCACGGTATTGATCAACTACTCGTTGACGTTCAGCCTCACGTACTTTTTGTACAATGACTTGTTTGGCAGATTGTGCTGCAATGCGTCCAAATTCTACAGAATCAATGGCTTCTTCAATATAGTCACCGACTTCAATATCCACTTCTTTGCGTTGTGCATAGCTAAATAGAATTTGACGCTTTAAGTCATTAAACTCGGGATCTTCATCATCTAAGACTATCCAGCGACGATAACTACTATAATCACCTGTCTCTCGATCAATTTCGACTCTTACATCCCAGTCTAAGCTGTAACGCTTGCGGGTTGCAGTTGCCAGTGCTAATTCAACAGCTCCGAAAATCACGTCGGGTTCGACATTTTTTTCATTTGAGACCGCATCAACAACGTACAAAATTTCTTTATTCATGATTTCTCACTCTCAGTCATAGTTAAACAAAACAATCTGGTTTAACTAGCGTTTTTTCGGTCTAACATCCATTAGTACCCGTGCGCGATCAACTGTTTCAAAAGGAATTTCATAATCTAAACTATCAATTTCTACAGTCACGTTTGTGTCACTTACCGCTACTATGGCTCCTTTGAAATTTCTTCTTGCATTAATGGGAATACGGGTACGGATTTTTACTTGTTCATTAATGTAACGCTGATACTGTTCAGGATCGAATAAGACCCGATCAATACCTGGTGAGGAAAGTTCTAGAATATAGGCAATGGGAATAAGATCATCCACATCTAAGGCAGCACCAATTTGATGACTGACAATAGAGCAGTCTTCAACGGTAATTCCTTTTTGACTATCAATAAAAATTCTTAAAAGTGCGGTTTCAACTTGAGGTCGATATTCATAACCCCATAATTCATAGCCGAGACCATTAACGGTGGATCGTATTAATTTATCTAATTCCTGTTGCACGGTATTCACTATTTTGTAGGCAATAAAAAAGCCCCAATAATGGGGCTTCCTTAAAAATTTGGTAGCGGGGGCAGGATTTGAACCTACGACCTTCGGGTTATGAGCCCGACGAGCTGCCAGACTGCTCCACCCCGCATCAGAGGAAAGAGATAATAGAGATTAATGCCTCATGATGCAAGTCTTTTATCGATTATTTTTAATAAAAAATCATAAAAATATTCTGAACTTCGCTAAGCCATTGAAATCATAGATTATACCCTGATAGCGATAACCTAACAAAGCTAAAATTATCCCTTCTATCCTACTTGCCACGCTGTTTTTTGATTGCTTTAGCCAGTTGATGTACTGCCATTGAGTAGTAAGTACTGTGGTTATAACGTGAAATAACGTAAAAATTATTATAACCAAGCCAAACTTCGCCACCTGCATGGGTCGGTAATATGACTAAACTGGTACGACCTGAGTGTTTTAGCTTGAAATTAGTCTTCACACCATAGCTTTTTAAGGTCGCTGCTGAATAATTGCTCTTAAAGCCAGAGTTAAGACTTTGATAGCGTTTACCCACTGCATGCGTTTTTACTGCAACGGCTTCACCTGAACGCCAGCCATGTCGTTTAAAGTAATTTGCAATACTGCCAATCGCATCGGTTGGATGCCATAAATCCCGTCTACCATTACCATCAAAGTCAACTGCATAACTGAGGAAGCTGCTCGGCATAAATTGTCCATAGCCCATTGCACCCGCATGAGAGCCAACAGGGCGTAAAGGATTCATACCTTCTTTACGTGCCATGACTAAGAAATCTTCTAGATATTTAAGGAAACTTTTACCACGACGCTTATTGGTTAAACCAATGGTTGTCAAAGCATCGATAACCCGAAACTTACCAAAATTACTGCCATAGTTCGTTTCTACCCCAATGATGGCAACAATATATTCAGCAGGAACCCCGTATCGTTGTGACGCACGTTGTAAAGCTGCATTATTTTGCCGCCAAAACTGCACACCTTTATTAATTTTGCTCGCTTTGACAAACTTCGGTCTATATTTTGACCAACCTGAACCATTAGGATTTAACTTTTTCTTGGATGGGCGTTGACGATTCATGTAATTAGAAATCCATGTTTCGTGTTTAACCTGAGAAAATAACTGGGTTAGCTTAGCTTGATTAAAGCCATGCTTGCTTACCATTCGTTTAATAAAACGATTTAACTGTGCATTGCCTACAAAGCTTTTGCCATTACCAACCCGCGCCGCAGGCATTCGAGAAGCTACATTAGATCGAATAGGAGGGGCTTTGGGTTTAACAACAATGGGTTTGACAGGTTTAGGTGTGATTTCTTGTACAGGCTTTTGGGGTTCTGACAGTTTATCAGGGCTAGAACTACAAGAGGCGAGTAAGGTCGCAATCAGTGCAAAACTTAAAGGTCGAAGGGCAAACATTGTCATTGTTTAGGGTTACTCCAGTATTTTCTTTTAAGGTAATAATTATTGAATTAAAACGGTCTAATTCATCAACGGCATAAAATTAGGCATTTCATCAACAATAGGTGGAAATTGATTCGTAATAGCATCACTGACAGTCACAGGGTCAGGTGAACTTAAAGAAGGGAAACGCCATCCACCTGGCATACGTCCTGCGTCATAAGGGGCATTAACCATGTTATCCCACATATCTCCCGTTGAATCCGTATAGAAGTCAGGCCAAATATAACGAACATCTCCCCACGGTTTTTTCTTTTGTCGCTTTTTTATCTGATTGTTGGATGTATTCGGATGCTGATTTTGTAAAGCAGCGTTCTTATAAGGGGCAGCCGCTTGTTGTGGATATTGCGGTGGATAAATATAAGGTTGTTTTGGTTGCATTGCTTGAGCTGGATAAGCATATTGTTGTGGCAACATCGGAAAGCGTGGTTGAGTAAACGCATTGGGATACATCATCGCTTGCCTATTATTCTGCCAATAGCGCTGCATCTGCATGTTATTACTGGGAGGAAATATCGTTGCATTAGGCGCGGATTGAGCCTGTTTTGCCTGTGCTGGCCACTGGTACTGATAAGGCATGGGCATGCTATTAGGCCACATAGCTGTATTAGTGGGATACATGGGTGGATTTGCATGGCTAGGTGTCGATAGAATCGATGCAAATAAGGGTATGAATAGATACAATAAGTTAGGTTTTTTCATAATTTTGGATACGCTTGTCTAAGATGGCACTACAATAATAGTTGTTTCGCTGAATGTCATTTACTCAACACGGAATATAATTATGTATAGTAAAACATCGATAACAGTTTGCTTACTGACGAGTAGTCTTTTTTTTAGCTATTCCAGTATGGCGGATACACAACTTACGTTTTCAGATAGTACCCAAGCAGGGACTCATAGCAGTACTATTCAAATTCGCGCGGATAAAGTGCGTATGGGGAGTTCGAATAGTAAAATTTATACGATTTACGACAGTAATAAACAAACACTATACACCATCAACCCTGAAGTTAAGCAGTATATGGCGACAACATTAAAATCAATTAAAAAAAATATGCGTGCTGCCGTTGCGATGCAAGCTCGTCTAAAAGATAATTTGAAAAAAAAGTCAGCTGAGATGCCAGAAGAACAACGCAAAGTTTTAGAAGCAAAAACAGCGGCAACAGAGCGCAAAAAGCAAGCTAAACCTGCAAAGATAGAGACTCAAGCTAAGAATAAAACAGAAACAGTGCAAGGCTTAACCTGTAAAGTATTTACCATTTTATCCGATGGTAAACCGATTAAAGAAACCTGTATTGCTAAACAGGGTATTGATACAGAGGATATGGCTCAGTTACAAACCCTATTTGATTTTATGAAAAGTGTTGCTGAAGCCACCGCTAAAATTCGCAATTTACCTGCCCCCGATGCAGGTCTACTGCCTAATTATCAGGGTGGTTTAGTTATTAAAGCTCAGGCATTACCTAATGGAGCCAAAAGTGAGTTATCTAAATTATCCAACGATAAACTCGATGCCGCATTATTTGAGCTACCTGCAACATATACTTTACGCACACCCCGCGCAGCCGCGTCAAAAGCCAGTCCTAATACGAACAATGCTTCTGTAGAAAAAAATTAGTGATTACCTCACTTTAATCTTTTTTATTGCAGCAAAGTATAGCAATAAAAAACTATCTTTTAAGCAGATGTTTACGCCATTATAAGCTATATTAGCCCGAGTTTATTCTTAGGATATTTAAAAGATTATTACAATGAAACCACTAAACTTATTACTGTCACCCTTGTGGCTGCTGTTATTGGGACTGATACCCATTGAGTTACTCGCATCAGGTGGCGAGGCTGCGACAGTCGCTATTGACCTCACTGCAACCAGCTATGGCATTATCGCAATTATTGTTTTTGTCGCTGCTTATGTCTTAGTGATTGGCGAAGAACAATTACATCTGCGTAAATCGAAACCGATGATTGTCGGGGCAGGTATCATTTGGATATTAGTTGCCTTAGCCTATCAAAGTGTTGATCAGGGTGATCAAGTTAGGGCTTTCTTAAATCATAATTTACTGGAATACGTTGAGTTATTCTTATTCTTACTAGCTGCAATGACGTTTATCAATACAATGGATGAACGTAATGTCTTTTCGGCATTAAGAGGTTTTTTAGTCTCTAAAGGTTTCTCACTTTATACGATCTTTTGGGTCACAGGTATTTTAGCCTTCGTCATCTCGCCTGTTGCTGATAACTTAACAACTGCCCTATTAATGGCAGCGGTTGTTGTTGCCGTAGCTGGAGGTAAAAGTGCTATTCTGGCTAGTGAAGAAAAAACAAAATTTGTCGCGCTAGCCTGTATTAATATTGTGGTAGCGGCTAATGCCGGCGGTGCATTCAGTCCTTTTGGTGATATTACAACCTTAATGGTTTGGCAGAAAGGTTTAGTGCAATTTGATGAATTCCTTGTTTTGTTCTTACCCTCTATTGTGAACTGGATTATTCCTGCGCTAATAATGTCCTTCTTTGTTCCGAAAGGCAATCCTGACCCAGTTACTGAAGATGTAGCAGTTAAACGCGGTGGTTTTTTTGTTATAGCCTTGTTTATGTTTACTATTTTAATGGCAGTAATGTTTCATAATACGCTTCATCTGCCTCCTATGCTCGGTATGATGACAGGTCTAGGTTTACTAAAATTCTTTGGCTACTATCTAAAAATTACAGGTGAAAATGCAGCGAGTGTCAGTAATGATACGCATACCGTTGGACGTTGGGATATTTTCTCTCAATTAGAACGTGCAGAATGGGATACTTTAATGTTCTTCTATGGCGTTATCTTATGTGTCGGTGGTTTAGGTGCATTAGGTTATTTAGGGCTGGTATCAGGCTTTATGTACGGTGATCTTGGTGCAACCAACGCAAATATTCTGGTGGGTATTCTTTCTGCAATTATTGATAATATTCCTGTTATGTTTGCAGTACTTTCAATGAACCCTGATATGTCATTAGGACAGTGGTTATTGGTGACATTAACAGCAGGTGTGGGCGGATCTCTCTTATCTGTCGGTTCAGCTGCAGGTGTTGCCTTAATGGGACAAGCCCGAGGAATTTATACCTTTTTTGCTCATCTAAAATGGACATGGGCAATTGCTTTGGGTTATGCCGCTAGCATCTGGGTGCATTTGCTAATTACACCCGTGTAATTATCGTGAAAAAGAGTGGTACAGAGGATTCTGTGCCACTCTCTATTAATTTAATGATATTCTAATACAAGGTTTTAATTTATTAAATAATTCTTAGAGGATATAAAATACTTAACTCATTGTGAAAATGATCTTTAACGCTGTTTTATTGTCTCGATGCGATAGTCAAAACTATGCACTTTAGTGCAAGACTTTTAGTACACTGTGGTTTTAGGTGTCAAGTGAATGAGAAAATATCGAAAAGGTTCACATACAGTATATGAT
>WFRR01000089.1 GCA_015486375.1 Thiotrichaceae bacterium | reverse complement strand
AGTTTGTGTGAATTGATTGAATGTCGTCGTCAAGCGGTGCTTCATTATTTTGGGGAGAGCTTAGAAAAAGCCTGTGGAAATTGTGATAACTGTCAAACTCCACCTGAAACATGGGATGCCACCGTTGCGGCTCAAAAAGCGTTATCTTGTGTTTATCGAACAGGACAACGCTTTGGGGTCAATTATGTGGTTGAAGTCTTAGTCGGCAAAAAAGATGAACGCATTAGTCGTTTTGGACATAACAAACTGAGTACCTATGGCTTAGGTAAAGATATTCCTCAAGTCCAATGGCGAACCTTATTTAGACAGTTAATCGCCCATGCTTATCTGGATATTGATATAGAAAATTACGGTGCATTACGTTTAACTGAAAAATCCCGTAGTCTATTACGTGGTGAAGAAAGTTTACAATTACGCAAACAAAGCAAAACTAAAAAAGGTAAACCCACGGCTCGTCGCCAACAAACGGTTAATAAAGCCGATGAACCTTTATGGAATGCACTCAAAGATTTACGGGCTGAATTAGCTAAAGAACAATCTGTGCCACCTTATGTAATTTTTCATGATGCGACGCTGCAACAGATGATGGCTAAACGCCCTGATAGTTTGACCGTTATGCGACAAATTAATGGGGTTGGTAAACAGAAACTTTCTCGTTATGGTCAGGTGTTTTTAGATACCATTTTACAATATCCACAAGAAGAATTATTTGATAACACCTTGTCAGACACGATTAATGACAGCTTGTTTTATCATTCTCAAGGGATGAATCTTGAAGAAATTGCCGCTAAGCGAGATCTTACTGTTGGAACGATTTTAACGCATTTTTCCGAGGCAATTGAACTAGGTCTAGCTGAACCGAGAGATATTCTGGACATTGATCAGGCTGAACACGAAGATATTATCAATGTATTAGAAATGAATGATGCGCTAGAAGATGGTCGTCTAAAACCTGCTTATGATGAATTAGAAGGTCGTTATGATTATGGCGTATTGCGCTGTGTGTTAGCTGCAATGTAATGCTTAGTTTTTTGTCCGAGAAGACAATTTACTGCACTGATAAACAACGAGACTGATTAAAGCAATCAGTAATTGCAAGCTATAGTCAAGACTGTGCCATTGCATGTGATTTTCAACGACCTGTGCCGCTAACTCAAAACCCCCTAAAAAGAGTAACGAGCTAATCACGCCCCATTGGACAATCGTTACAAAATCATTCATTCTTCTTCCCTATTTTTATAATTCTATTTCTGACCGTATCTTATAAAGTAGTAAAGAGTGAGATAACTGTCAATTTTAAGGAGACAAAGTGATTATGAGTATCAGTGACACGATGATTGAAGCACGTATTAAAGATAAAATACCTGATGCAGAGGTAATTTTAGAAGGAGAAGGCTGTAGCTATAAAGCCACGGTAATCAGTCGCTCTTTTGCCGATATGATGTTGATCAAAAAACACCAAGCGGTCTACGCCAGTGTGAATGACTTGATTGCTTCAGGTGAGCTTCACGCACTCACTATTAAAACTTTTACGCCTGAGGAATGGCAAAAACGTTAGCCTCGTTTTTGTACAAAAATTTTGCCTTAATTCATCTTTGTAATAAGGCAATTAATGGTAGGCTATAGTGCATATTTTGATTCAATCGGAGATTTAAAAGGATGAAATCCACACATTATTTAACAGGTCTGGTCGGTGCGATGGTTATGACCAGCTTAGTTTCAGGCTGCTCAAGCACAGCAACTAACACTGATACATCCAAAGTAAAGACTGCTGCAAAAACAGAGACCATTAGTGCTAAAGGGAAATATGGTACTTTGCAAGAAAAACGCGTTAAAGCCATGCACTCAGAAAATCGTTATATTCC
Source organism: Thiotrichaceae bacterium (assembly GCA_015486375.1). Classification (GTDB taxonomy): domain Bacteria; phylum Pseudomonadota; class Gammaproteobacteria; order Thiotrichales; family Thiotrichaceae; genus S015-18. Next base: position 5,258 of record WFRR01000089.1, on the reverse strand, counting down.
CACAGGCAGTCAAGAAGGTTATCGTATTATTGATCCGTCTTTAGCTGATCCAAAGGAAAATGCTTACCGAGACCCTGAAAAATTATTGATTCCTAGCTTTACAGTAAAAAACTGGTAAGTCATTTATGTCTGTTTACACCCCGATTAATGAATCTGAATTAAAAACTTTTTTAAGCCAATACTCGCTTGGATCACTGCAAAATTATACAGGCATCTCCGCAGGTATTGAAAACACCAATTACTTTGTTAATACCGATCAAGGACGTTATGTATTAACCATTTTTGAACATCATACGATTGATGAATTGCATTACTTTATGGATTTGATGGCATTGTTATCAACATCGGGAGTACCGACTGCTAAGCCCATTCAACAAAATTCAGGACAAATTTTATCTTTATTAAAGGGTAAACCTGCCTCTCTCGTGACCTGTTTGCAAGGTTCAACTTTAGAAAATCAACAGCCAAGTTTAGCCCAATGTGCAGAAATTGGTTCAGCTTTAGCAACGATGCACTGTGCCAGTCAACACTTTCCTCATTCTCGCCTCCCTGATCGGGGTGTTACATGGCGTGCAGAAATGGGTGAACAATTATTACAACACCCTAATCTCAATGCAGAAGATCAGAAGACACTACAAGATGAGTTAAGTTATCAAGCCAAGATTGATTTTTCAGCTTTGCCAAGTGGAGTCATTCATGCCGATTTATTTCGGGATAATGCCCTATTTGTAGATGACAAGCTCAGTGGCATGATTGATTTTTATTATGCTTGTAATGATAATTTTATCTTTGATATGGCAGTGGTGGTTAATGATTGGTGTTGTTGTCCTGAACACGGTATTGATCAACAAAAATTAATTTGTTTTCTAAAAGCTTATACCGCTGTGCGTCCCCTTGAAACGATTGAAAAGCACTATTGGTCTGCCTCTTTAAGAGCAGCGGCTTTACGTTTTTGGTTATCGCGTTTACAGGATAAATTATATCCACGAGAAGGCGAATTAACCCAATTAAAAGACCCTGATGAATTTAAACATAAATTGACGATGCTGATTGCTAATAAAGCGTTATCTGATATTTCCGAGCTAAATTATGGCTGATTATGAAATTAATGCACGTCGCTTACTATGCCCCATGCCTGTTATTCGTATGCAAGAAGCGATTGAAGACCTCAATAATGAAGATCGTATTATTGTGACCTGTACCGATATGGGCGTAATGCATGATATTCCTGCATGGGTACGGATTCATGGGCATGAATGTATTTCTGCTGAAGAAAAAAAAGGTGAATATATTATTACCGTAAAAGTGCAAAAATGAGGCTGAAATGAGCTTATCAAAGATAGATAAACAGCGGCGCTATCGTATTACCCGTAAAACCACTTTTGTGGGTGTATGGATTAATCTATTTTTAGCCATTTCACAATTATTAGGTGGAATCTTTGCTAATTCCCAAGCTTTGCTGGCGGATGGGTTGCACACCTTTTCTGACCTCGCGGGTGATTTTATTGTTTTATTTGCCGCTAAGATTGCCAGTAAAGAGGCGGATGATGACCACCACTATGGACATGGTCGATTTGAAACCCTTGCGACGGTTATATTAGGTTTAATCCTTATTATGGTTGCAATTGGTATTGCCACCAAAGCCATGAGCTATTTCTTCTTTTCTGCCCCAGAAGCCCATATTATTCCCAGTAATATTGCACTTATCTTTGCAGCATTAGCGATTATTAGTAAAGAAGGCTTATACCATTACACGGTTGCACAAGCTAAAGAAATCAATTCAGACTTACTGAAAGCTAATGCTTGGCATCATCGTTCCGATGCGATGTCTTCGATTATGGTGTTTGTGGGAGTCTTGGGTGCAATTGTATTGCAATTACCTTGGTTAGATTCTGCGGCGGCTATTTTAGTAGCGATTATGATTTCTATTATGGGCGTTAATTTAGTGCTTAATAGTGTGAATGAATTGCTAGATTCCGCTGTTGATACTGAAACGGTTCAAACCCTACAGGAGCTAATTATTAGTTCGGAGGGGGTCAAGAATTTACATATGCTGCGTACTCGTCGTTTAGGTGGACGGATTTATGCGGATGTACATATTCAAGTGGATTCCTATATTAGTGTGTCAGAAGGACACTTAATTGCAGAAAAAGTCATGGAGCAATTGGCACAACAATTTGAACAGATGGAAGACATTACGGTGCATATTGACCCCGAAGATGATGAGGTTTTAAGTTCATGTTCAAGCTTAGCCAGTCGCTCACAACTTCAAGCCCAGATTGAGCCACTATTGACGCAATTTCAACTGAATGAATGCTTTATTCGGATGCAATTGCACTATTTGGATGCGGCTATTGAAATAGATATTTTCTTAAAGGGTGATAATTTATCTGAAAATCGCTTACAATTACGGCGATTTTGTCAAGCTGGTGAGAAAATCAAAGATGTCAGCTCCGTGAGCTTACATCAGCAATTATAAATTTTTTTAGTTTAAGTCACTTCACATCGATGCAAGTGACTTGAATTTACTTATATTTAAATCGAAGTCAAAGGAAAAAGTTATGAGTGGTAACTACGCACGTCTTGAAGCAGTTCAGCAGATTACGAATGGTAAAAAATACCAAACAAGTAAACCTAAAAGTCTTAAAAAGATTTGGGCATGTGATGTATTCAACCTTGCAAAAATGGAAGAAGCCTTAGCTAAGAAAACCTTTAAAGCGATTAAAAAGTGCATTAAGACGGGTGATGCCATTGACGCAGAGACGGCAGAAGCCGTTGCAGCCGCAATGAAAGAATGGGCAATGTCAAAAGGCGTTAAGTTTTTTTCTCACGTCTTCTATCCAATGACAGGTGTCACGGCTGAGAAGCATGATGGTTTTATTATTGCTGATAGCGATGGCAATATGGTGACTGAATTTCCAGGTAGCCTATTAATTAAGGGTGAGCCAGATGGTTCTTCATTCCCTAATGGTGGTTTACGTGTCACCAATTCAGCCCGTGGTTATACCGCATGGGATCCAACCAGCCCTGCTTATATTATGCAGACTGATAATGGCTCGACCCTTTGTATTCCAACTACATTTATGTCTTGGAAAGGTCATGCCTTAGATAAGAAAATTCCATTATTACGCTCAAATGCTGCAATGAATAAAGCAGGAACGAAAGTATTGAGCTTAATGGGCGAAACAGAAATTGCACCGCTTAATTCAAGTTGTGGTGCTGAGCAAGAATATTTCCTTGTTGATGCAAACTTTGCAGCGGCACGTCCTGATTTATTAATTACAGGTCGTACTTTATTCGGTAAAAGCCCAGCTAAAGGTCAAGAGTTTGATGATCATTATTTTGGTGCGATTCCTGAGCGTGTACAAGTCTATATGCAGGATGTGGAAGACCAGTTATACCGTTTAGGTATTCCAGCTAAAACTCACCATAACGAAGTTGCCCCTGCACAGTTTGAGATTGCACCGTATTTTGAAGCAGCGAATGTCGCAGCGGATCATCAGCAATTACTAATGACCATCTTTAAATTGACGGCTAAGCGTCATGGTTTTGTTTGTTTACTGCATGAGAAGCCATTTGCAGGTATCAATGGTTCAGGCAAGCACGTTAACTGGTCAGTCGGTAACTCGACCCAAGGTAACTTACTGGATCCCGGTAGTACACCAGCTGAAAACCTTAACTTCTTATTATTCTGTGGTGCGGTGATTCGGGGTGTGCATCTACACGGCCCACTCCTTCGCGTTGCAGCCGCTTCTGCGGGTAATGATCATCGTTTAGGCGCGAATGAAGCCCCTCCTGCTATTTTCTCTGTTTACCTTGGCGCACAGCTTGAAGGTATTTACGATAGCATTAAAGAAGGCAACTTAGATGATGCCTCTGAAGTCAGTATTATGGATCTGGGTCTTTCACAGATTCCTACTTTCGTCAAAGATTCAGGCGATCGTAACCGTACTTCTCCCTTTGCATTTACGGGTAACCGTTTTGAGTTCCGTGCAGTTGGTTCAGAGCAGTCAGTAGCTGGTCCATTAATCACAATGAATACCATGTTAGCGGATTCATTGAACTGGATTGCGGCTAAATTAGAAACTGAATTAGCCAGTGGCAGTGATAAAACAACCGCTGTGGTTGCAGTACTTAAAGACTTAATGGCTAATCACGGTCAAGCCGTATTTGGTGGTGACGGCTACTCAGCAGAATGGCATAAAGAAGCGGTTGAAGAGCGTGGTTTAGCCAATCTTCCAACGACAGCTGATGCATTACCTGCATTGAAAAGCGACATCGTTAAAGAACTATTTGCTAGCACAGGCGTATTAACCGCTGAAGAACTAGCCAGTCGTTTTGAAGTGTATGCTGAAGTCTATATTCTTAAGATTGAAACAGAAGCAAAGATAATGATCGATATGGCTAAGACCATGATCTATCCTGCTGCGACACGTTATATGAGTGACTTAGCGGCAACCGCGGCAGGTATGAGAGAGTTAGGCGTTGATTTTGATAGCACAATATTAAATGCTGTTGCTGATTTGACTAATGATATGACCACTGCCGTGAGTCAATTAGGTGATTTATTAGCCGAAGAAAATCATGGTTCAGAAGAAGATCATATGCAGTTCTGTGCAACTAAACTACTCAGTACAATGGATGCGATCCGTACAGCAGCCGATGCACTGGAAGTTGAAATTGCCGATGACCTATGGCCATTACCTAGCTACCATGAAATGTTAAATATTAAGTAATCTTTTTATAAAAATGGTGGCAAGAAAACCCCTCTGTCTTTAGCTGAGGGGATGAATTGCCACGCTTAACCTTGTTCTTCAATGTATTTCCTTACTGTTTCAATAGAAGCGTTCTCAATTGAACAACAAAAATATCCATCACTCCAAAAAGTCCTCTCTTTCCAAAATTGCTTTACTCATGCATAAATTACGCCTTTTTGATGAAATATTACTTCGATTTTCTTCATGGATTTAACAATAGCTTTCACACCATCAGTCATTTTTAGATAAGCCCCTTTGTTTTGCATACCGACTGCTTGATATTGCTTTCCTTCAAATCTAACGAAATCTTTGGGTTGAATCTTATACCGTTGTCTCCGAATAGCAGGAGCATAGCCGTTTCGGTTCTTTTGCAATGAGCGGTTATTTTTTCGCTTAAAGTGGATGGTTCTTTCTTTTGCTCTCTTCTGATTTAACCCGCCTGCAATGACAAATGCATCATTTGAATGTGTTTTTTCAATGCGATGCTGGTAACGATTCGCT
>WFRR01000088.1 GCA_015486375.1 Thiotrichaceae bacterium | reverse complement strand
TCAGATGTGTATAAGAGACAGCCATATAGCTTTGTTTGCATACCTGATGAGGGGTTAAAAGGCTGAAATGGCTTAAAACCTTGAGTGGCATATTTATTATTACCTACACCATAATCATTACTGGCTAAAACAGGAATGGTTGCCCCTGTGCCTGCACCTACACCTGAAATAATAGTCCCTATTGCAGCGGCGTCAGTCGGTGTTAATGTATTATTTTGAGGCGCATTAATGGGTGTAGGGGCTTGCTCAAAATCACTCTTATTAATCGGGATTGGCGTATTCTCAGCCCATGCGACATTAATACAGGTGCATAAAAGTGTGCTTAAGACAAGGGTATGTGTTGATGTATATTGCATAAGAAAACCTTTTTATTATTATTACTTAGAATTTTACTCTATTATTTTGTTATAAGTAAAGTTGATTATTTGTCATCAATTTTTTTAATCCTAACACAATCTTACTTGATTACTCACATTTGCCTCACAATTCACATTCCATATTCCCCTAGAATAGTTCTTATCGCAGCAAGGCAGGATTATTAAATTTTCATCCCTTTGCATATTTTCTCAGCTTTTCAGTGGAGTCGTTCGCATGAGTAAAAAAGTCACACAATTGGTCTTCTCTATCAGTGTTGCATTAGGTTTAAGCAGTACATCAGCATTTGCAGCTACAGATGCTTTTCCTTCACTCTCGAGTTTAGGTAAAAGTTTATTTTCCGATACAAACTTATCATTGAGCCGAACCCAGTCTTGTTCCAGTTGCCACAATGCGGAACAAGGCTTTATTGATAACCGAGATAATGGAGTTGAGTCTGCAGTTTCTTTAGGTCACGATGGTATATCCTTAGGTAATCGCAATGCCCCTACCCTTAGTTATGCCGCATTTTCCCCTAATTTTACAGGCACAAATGCTAATAATGCTTCAGGGGGTCAATTCTGGGATGGTCGTGCCGCTAGCCTAAGTAACCAAGCAGAAGGCCCTCCACTCAACGCCATTGAAATGGGAATGTTAAACAAAGCGGATGTTATTAGCCGCTTACAAGAAAATACAGACTATGTGGCTGCTTTTGAAAGTTATTTTGGTAACACTGTCTTTGATGATGTTGAGACGGCTTATACTGCAATGGCAGATAGTATCGCGGCTTTTGAAGAGAGCGATGAAGTTTCACCTTTTGACTCTAAATTTGATCAAGCTTTAACAGGTGATTACAGCCTCAGTAACAGTGAAGCGAGAGGAATGAACTTATTTTTCTCTCCTGCGAGTGGTTGTGTACGTTGTCACAGTACGGTTATGGGACAAGGTCGTAATCAAAATCGAGGTAATTTACAGGCAAGAGGCGGGCGTGGAGCAGGGGGTCGAGGTAATCCACCTTTCGGTGCTGGACGAGGTACAGGTTTAGGCGGTGCAGGTGCGGCTAACCCCTCTCGTTTAGATAATATTATGCCGCGTTTAGCCGCAGCAGGTAACGAGGTATTTAGTAACTTTCGTTATTTCAATAATGGTACACCCAGTAATACGAGTTTAAATAGTTTTCTGCAAAGTGTCGGACAACAAAGTGAATTTTTAGCAACAGGTGATCAAGGTCTATTAAATAACCCATTAATCAATCGCAATGCCAATAGTCGAGGACGGTTTAAAGTACCAACCCTAAGAAATATTGCGGTAACTGCCCCTTATATGCACAACGGTGTCTTTAAGAATTTAAATACCGTCATCAAATTTTATGACCATCAAGGCGGTAATCAACAACGTATTAACAACCCTGAAACAGGCACAGCGTGGCAAGCCGCAGAAGTTCCTGAAACCGTCAGTCGTCGCCGTTTAGGGATTCGTAATGCAATGAGTGATACGGATATTAATAACCTAGAGTGCTTTTTACGGACATTAACCGATCAAAAGTTTGAACAACATTTACCAACCTTACGTGAAGGTTTGAGCTGTTCCTAGCTAAATAGAACAGAGTACGTCAGTATGAGCTGACGTATATAACCTTTTCTTAAGATAGCCATGATAAAACTTAAAATTTGGCACAAACTTGCCTTAGCTATTATCACTATTGTGTCAATTGTTTTAATCATAGGAATATTACTAATTCAAAATAGTTTTCAACGGGGCTTTTTAAATTATCTGAATAGTTTAGAAAGCCAACGGGTTGAAAGACTGGCAAAACGACTAAAAAAAGACTATCAAGAAGCAGGTGACTGGAGTTTTCTCCCCTTACAGCGTGGCTGGAGAAGATATGTTGATGATGCACTGCGACCGCCTAGGCGTGAAGATAAAAACAGAAAGTCCCAGCAAAGAAAGCCTGATCATTGGCAAGATAGACACCGCCCACCCCGTCATCATAATGCTCCCCCTCCGCCACGTTCTCATGAGGATAATCAGCGTAGACCCAAACATCATCGCCCGCCTCCCAGACCTAAAACAATGTTTCATGATCTAGCCTCAAAAGAAGATAGCGGACAGACAGAACGATCAGGTACAAAGATTTATATCAGTTTATACAGTCATGATAAAAAGCTGATTTTAGGTATTGAACAAGACAGCAATACAGTGATTCAATATCCTATTTATTTTAACAAACAACGACTTGCCTATTTATATATCAAACCATTTACTAAATTAACCTCACAATTAGATCACGACTTTGTTACACAACAACAAGACTCTTTTGTAAAAATCATGTTATTGGCTTTCGTGATTACGTTATTAGGAGCTTGGTTATTAGCCCTTTATTTTAGAAAAAGAATTGCGCCGCTAACCCAAATAGCCACGCAATTAAGCTCAGGTAACTACCAATATCGTGCCAAATTTAAACAAAAAGATGAATTGGGACAGCTTGCTATTGATCTCAACCATTTAGGAAAAACATTGCAACAGAATCAAACCTCTCGACAACAATGGATTGCAGATATTTCCCACGAATTACGCACCCCCTTATCTATTTTACGGGGAGAACTGGAAGCAATAGAAGACGGTATTCGTCCCATGAATAAGACCTCTATACAGTCGTTGGTTGCTGAAGTGAAACGCCTAGGGAAATTAGTTGAAGATTTATATCAATTATCCTTATCTGATTTAGGCGCATTGAATTACGTTAAAGAACCTTTAGACCTATATGAATTAATCCAGAATGTCGCTGCATTTTTTACTCAACGCTTTAACGAACATAATATTGATATATCTTTTCATATTGATAATCAAGCCGCCCTGATTTTTGGGGACGAAAAACGGCTATTTCAGTTATTTAGCAATTTATTTGAGAATACCGTGCGTTATACCGATGCAGGAGGACAATTAAAAATATATTGTTCCTGTCAAAATAATCAAATTCAGATCAAATTAGAAGATTCTAAACCTGCTGTTTCTGATGAACAACTAAGCCGTCTATTTGATCGCCTTTATCGAGTCGAGGCCTCTCGTAATCGGGCTTCAGGTGGGGCAGGTTTGGGTTTATCCATTGTCAAAGCAGTTGCAGATGCACATAATGCGACGATTATCAGCAGTCATTCTTCCTTAGGAGGCTTAGCTGTCACATTAGCAATAGAGCAATACTCATCTAAATAAGCGTATTGTTAAGGACAAAGTAAAAATGAAGCATCGCATTCTTATTGTTGAAGACGAAATAAAAATTGCTGAATTAGTGGCTGATTATCTAAAAGCCAGCGATTATCAAACCGAACATATTGATAATGGTAATGCGGTGATCAGCCATTTAAAAGCACAAATGCCTAATCTGATTTTATTAGACCTGATGTTACCGGGGCGAGATGGACTGAGTTTGTGTCAAGAAATTCGTACCTTTTCTGATGTGCCGATTATTATGCTCACCGCTAGAGTGGAAGAAATTGATCGTATTTTAGGGTTGGATTTAGGCGCGGATGATTATATTTGTAAACCCTTTAGTCCCCGTGAAGTGGTCTCTCGGGTCAATGCCTTACTGAGACGAGTACAACGTTTCCAGATAAAAACCAGCCATATTATCGAAACCACAATCTCAGAAATAGGCTTAAGTATTGATAGTGATAATTACGTGGCTTATTTTAATGCTCAAGCACTCACATTGACACCTGCCGAATTTCGACTCTTAAATATTCTCAGTCACCTACCTATTCGGGTCTACTCCAGACAACAATTAATTGATCAATTATATGATGATGATCGTATTGTTACTAACCGCACGATTGACACACATGTTAAAAATTTGCGTAAAAAATTATTAGATGCAGGTTCAGAAATAGATATGATTTGCTCAATTTATGGGGTGGGTTATCGCTGGAATGGATAATAAATATACATAACTTAGGCTTTATATGCCTACTTTGTATTAAATTTGTTTAAGAAAACTTGCACTTATACTCCATTGCTGATCTTATAAGCAATTAGTTTATAAATTGTTCAACATGGAGTTACCCAATGACTAAAGCAACGTTAATTATTGCCTCTTTACTGACCTATTCTGTAGTAGGATTGATGACTACAGCGCATAGTAGTGATCCCGTTGATCCTCAACAAAAGAAAAATATCACTGATCGCGTTGATAAGCGCATTAAGACCTTAGAAGATTTCAAATCTTGCATCCAGTCAAGCAGTACACATGATGATATCAAGGCATGTAAAAGTACTAAAAAAGCAAAACTAAAAACGCTCAGAAAACTTAGTAAAAACTAATCATCTTCTGTGATCATCTTTATCATTCGTACCATACATCCTAGAGATTAAGGGGTTTTATCGCCTACTTCCCCCATTTTTAAGCAATCTAAAAATGGGTGCTACACACTTACCCAATAATAAACAAAAATAATTTGGGGTAGAGATAAATGGTCAGTACACAAGCAGTTAATGTACCTATGGTTGATCCACAAGAAACCATCGTGCAAACAGAAAATCAGCAAGCGATAGAGGAAGGCGAAACATACGTCATTTATACCTCACCGAATGGTGTGAATGAGCAAGCCATTGCTTTAGATAAAATCCCGCACGGTCAGTATAAATCCAGTGATAAACGAAAAGAACAGAAGTTCTTAGGCATTAATTTTTATAGTAACCACATTGCGCTATGTCCTAAAACATGGAGTACGAGTCCTGCGACGATGGTACGTGACGTTTCAAAAACAGGCATTAACCGCCGTATTTTTGAAAAAAATTATTGTTTAAATAAAATTGTGGCAAATAAAGTCAATAAATTAGCCAAGTTTAAGCAGAGTATGAATCAACACAATACCAGTGGTACATTCTCAACCTCATCATTGCTGTACTACCATTTTTCTCGTTATTTCGATACCACCGTGAGAGTACCTACGGCTATTTATCGTGAAATGGATCGACGTGAACATCGCAGTCGTGTCAGTCGGGCAGGACGTTCTAAGACGCATCGCGGTATGATTTCCGCAGGTTGGGATCATCTGTATGCTGCAGAAAAAAAGCCAAGCACTTATCGCCCCACGAATGAATTATTTACCCCTGATCGTCGCAGTATTTATGGCGTACTGATTAAAGGCAAAGGGGCGCGCTATGGGGCAGAAGTGAATGGAATTCGCTCTCGCTGGGGAACAGCACAAAATGAAGACTTTCAGAAAACCGCGCCTTACTCCGCTTTAAAAAGTGATAAACCCCTCCTAGAAGCGATCAAAGAGGGAAAGCGCAGAGCATTTAAAAATTCTAAAGTCCGTCATGCCACAGGCGAAGTCAGTGATTTTCAAATGCTGTATTGGATGCGTGAAATTACAGAAATTACGGTATTAGATTTTATCTTTAGCCAACAAGACCGTATTGGTAATATTGATTACCGCTGGGCTTGGTATTGGGTTGAAGACGGGACTATTCAGAAACGCTGGCAAGCAGGCAAATTTAAACGCTCTCAAATGCACCGATACGATGCACCTGCTGATATTGCCCACTATTCACCGCAACTGATTCAGCGTACTTACTTAAATGATAATGATGCAGGGGGGCGTGTACCTTATGTCAACTATGCGAAAAAGACTAAGATGCTACAAAAATTACGCCATATAAGCGCAAAGACCTATGCAAAACTGCTCCACCTTCATCAAGACTTGCAAGCGAAAGGTGAAATCTATCGTTATATAGAAAACAGTTTTGTTTTAGATAACGCGCAACGTCTTCAAATTGTAAAAAACACTCGCTTAGCCTTAGATATATTAGAAGATAACTGTGAAGCGGGTAAATTACGTTTTGATTTAGATAGTCCTAATAATTTTTTATTAAATCAGCAAGTTATCGAACAAAACCCTTTCTGTGATTAAATTTAGGGACGAGGCTTTACTTGATAGGAAGCATTTCGAGGAATCACATGACGAATACCGCCTTTAGGATTCTCAACATCGCCTAAATAGCGCGGGATAATATGAATATGTAAGTGAAAAACACTTTGTCCCGCCGCTATATCATTATTGCAACCAATATTATAGCCATCAGGCAAGAAACCATTGTTTAGAATAATATCTTTTGCCTGTTTAATTAACGCTAAAAAAGCCGTATTTTCCACCTCAGTTGCCTCAAATAATGTCTTTATATGTCGTCTAGGAATGACTAAACAGTGTCCATCACTCACAGGCGAATTATCGGTAATTAATAGTGCGTGTTCGTTCTCAGCTAAAATTTCATCCTCTCTTGGATTACAAAAAATACACGGATCATTTAAATCAAACTTCTT
>WFRR01000087.1 GCA_015486375.1 Thiotrichaceae bacterium | reverse complement strand
TATCTGCAACAGGTTCACCACCGATTTCACCTTGATTTGATAACTCAATCTTTGCCCCCATTAAACGCAAAATATCAATTACGCCGGTGCGAGTGGGATTAATGCCGACATGCTGTAAGGTTAAATCAGAATCAGGGGCAATACTGGCAGCGACCATAAAGAAAGCGGCCGATGAAATATCAGCGGGTACATCAATTGCGGTTGCACAGAGCTTCCCACCCCCTTGCAAGGAAATATGATTACCGTCAGTAATCACCTCATAACCAAAGCCCCGCAACATACGTTCAGTATGATCTCGGGTTGGTGCAGGTTCAGTCACACTGGTTGTCCCTTCTGCATACAAGCCTGCTAATAACACACAAGATTTAACTTGTGCGCTAGCAATGGGTAAATCGTAGTGAATTCCTTTTAAGGCTTGCTTGCCTCGCAGTAATAAGGGCGGTGTGCCCTTATCAGCCGTTTCAATACTGGCCTGCATTTTGCGTAAAGGGGTGGTGACTCGCATCATTGGGCGTTGACTTAAAGAACGATCACCCGTCATTTTGACATCAAAGTTTTGACCTGACATCAGACCTGACATCAAACGGATTGACGTACCAGAATTACCCATATCCAAGGCGGCATTTGGGTTTTGTAACCCTGATAAACCTACCCCATGAATAGTCACTTGACCTTCAACGGGACCTTCAATATTAACCCCCATACTACGAAAAGCATTTAGAGTGGCAAGACAATCATCCCCTTGTAAAAAGCCCGTTACCTTAGTGACACCCTCTGCGAGTGAACCCAACATAATCGAGCGATGTGAAATTGATTTGTCTCCGGGAACGCGTAATGATCCTTGTAAACAACCTCCGGGTTGCACTTCAAAGCGAATATCTGCCATTATCAAACCTGCTTAAATATTTTTAAAAATTGCTCTCGTGATGCTTTAGCTTCAGAAAAAATATCAAAAACGGCATCAGTATTATCGGATTCTATCAATTGGGCTAATTCATTCAAACTGTCTTGATAATGCTTAATCATTTCCAAAATTGCAGAACGATTTGCCATACAAATATCTCGCCACATGGTCGGATCACTGGAGGCAATACGGGTAAAGTCTTTAAAGCCCCCCGCGGCATAACGAAAAATATCTTCGCTGTGTTCGGATTTAGCTAAGGTATTGACTAAATTATAGGCGAGTAAATGCGGTAAATGACTGGTAGCTGCCAGCACTTGATCATGCTGTTGTACAGGCATAATCTCAATCTGTGCGCCTGCGGCTTGCCACATGTCATGAATAGCACGGAGTGCATTGCGATCAGTACTGGCTAGTGGGGTTAGAATAGTACGCCGCCCTTGATATAAATCACTGATTGCCGCGTCTACTCCACTTTGCTCGCGTCCTGCAATGGGGTGTCCTGCTACAAAATGGGGGCAACCCTCAGGAAAAACGCGTTCAACCGCATGAATCACACTTTCTTTTGCACTGCCTGCATCCGTAATAATGCAATGAGGGGGAATTGCATTTTTAATCTTTGCAAGGATGGTTTCCATTGCACCTAAGGGGACAGCCAGCAAAATTATATCTGCATTTTTAACCGCCTCAATAGGATCTAAATAATAAGCATCAATAACATCTAATTCAACTGCACGTTGCAAATGTTCTTCATGACGACTGCAACCGACAATTTTGTGACAATAGCCGACTTTTCGGAGAGCTTTGGCTAAAGAACCACCAATTAAACCAACTCCAAAAATAGTTAGCTGTTGAATTTTATGGGTATTCACAAATTAATAACCTTATTTAATGCATTAATACAGCGTGTATTGTGTGCTTCAGTACCGATAGTGATTCGTAAGTAATGTCCTAAACCATAATTTGCGATAGGACGTACAATCACCCCTTCACGTAATAAGGCTTGATAGATTGAATTAGCGTGTTCACCTACTTTAACAGTAATAAAATTACCGACTGAAGGGATATATGGCCATTGGTATTGTTTACAAGCGGCTTGCCATTGGCGTAAACCTTCACGATTAATTCTCGCACTGGTTTCTACATGCTCATCATCATCTAAAGCGGCTTCTGCGGCCAGTAAAGCCAAACTATTAACATTAAAAGGTTGTCGCACTCGATTGAGTAAATCGGCAATTTCAGGGCTAGAGATAGCATAGCCCACCCGTAAACTGGCTAAACCATAAATTTTTGAAAAAGTACGACACACTACTAAATTAGGATATTTAGCTAACCACTCTAAGGTTTGTGGATAAACGCCGTGATCGACGTATTCACAATAAGCCTCATCAACGACGACGACGACATGAGGGGGTACTTGCCGCATAAAGCGTTCAAGTTCACTTTTATTTAACCATGTCCCCGTCGGATTATTGGGATTTGCAATAAAGACAATACGGGTATTACCCCGAATCTGTCGTAGCATGGCATTTAAATCATGCCCATAAGGTTGTGTACGATGTGTCTCTAAGTTGGCTTTAGCAATATGTGCGCCTGCGCCTGCGGCTTGGGTCACAATTTGATACACCGCAAAAGCATATTCTGAAAATACAGCATCACGACGTACGCTTAAAAAGGTACGTGCAATCAGATCTAATACATCATTAGAGCCATTCCCCATAGTAATTTGTTCGGGAGCAATACGCGTTTTTTCTGAGGAAAGTTTATCCGCTAATTTTTGTTTTAAACGATAAGCACTGCCATCAGGATATAAAGCCAAGGATTGACTGGCGGCTTGTATCGCTTCGATTGCTTTAGGACTTGCCCCTAAAGGATTTTCATTCGATGCAAGTTTGAGTGTTGTACCCACTTCCAAACCAAGCTCACGTTCAACTTCTTCAATGGGTTTTCCGGGTAGGTAAGGATGTAATTCTTGTATAGCCCGTACTGCGTACTTCCATGTTCTATCTTCCATGTTTCTTTTTGCCACTTTGATTCTTTATTGTGATATGCAATTTATAAAACTGCTTCTGGATAAGAGCCTAATACTCTCACTTGCTCTGCTTCTTCTGCCAAGGCAGCTAATGCTGTACGAAGTGACTCATCTTCTTCATGTCCAATGACATCTAGAAAAAAGACATACTCCCAATTAGCACAACGAGAAGGGCGCGATTCAATTCGCGTCATATCGAGATCGTTTTTTACAAGCGGTTTAAGCAAATGATATAAAGCACCGGGCTTATTACTGGTAGATAGTAATAACGAAGTTTTGTCTTTACCGCTGGAAGGAACTTTTTGATCGCCTATAATTAAAAAACGGGTGGTGTTATTCGGTTGGTCTTCAATATTCATCTGTACAAGCGGTAAACCGTGGACATTTGCCGCATCTTGCCCACCAATCGCAGCCGCCTCTTTATCATCACGGGCGCGACAAACTGCCTCTGCATTACTATTAACCGCAATGCGTTCTACCTGAGGTAAATGGCTATCCAACCATTTACGACACTGTGCTAATGATTGCTGGTGTGAATAGACTCGCTTAACACTGCGCCAATCTTCTTTTTGACAAATAAGATTTTGATGAATGCGTAAATGCACTTCACCACAAATTCTTAGTGGTACATCAAGAAAACTATCTAAGGTATGAGTAATCACGCCTTCGGTGGAATTCTCAATCGGCACAATGCCATAGTTGGCGCTACCCGCACTGACTTCACGAAAAACTAAATCAATGGTTTGACACGGTATGGTATCAATCGAATGTCCAAAATGTTTATGTACTGCTGTTTGGGTAAACGTGCCTTCTGGGCCTAAAAAAGCAATTTTTAATCGTTGTTCTAAGGATAAACAAGACGAGATAATTTCTCGGTATACACGGGTAATTTGCTCATTATGCAAAGGCCCTGAATTTTGAGACATCATGCGCCGTAAAATTTGTGCTTCACGTTCAGGGCGGTAAAAAACTACCTTATCTGTCTTACTCACTTGTTTCGTATCTGCAACTTGCTTGGCACAATTAGCGCGTGCGTTCATTAACACGAGTAGCTGATCATCAATGGCATCAATTTGTTCACGGATTTGCAGCAGTTTATTTTTTTTACTCATCGACGATATTAACTCTAAATTTCTTGATTATTTCGACGTAACAACAGGATCAGGCGCAACCCAGCCATAAGTACAATCCACTTCAACGCGTACTCGCATTAAACCATGTACCCCTTCATTAAAGATAAGCTCAATGGGGCGTTTTTTTCTGAAGCGACGGTGCGGTTTATGTAACCATAAATAGCGCATTTGTTGACTAAATGGAAAAGTAGTGCGTAGTGCATCCGCAATGCCATTGATATGGTCAATGCGTGTCATGACTTCTTCTGTTTGCGGAAGGGCTTTCTCACCTGTACGGTACTTTTGAATATGCCGAGTACGAATTTTTTCAGGTAAACCTAGAATGTTATGTATCTGTTCCGCGTTGAGTTTCCATTCATCTAAATAAGCAATAATGGCAGGGGTAATACTCAACATTTTTTGCTGACTATAAATATCTTCAGCCATTATTTTTTCCTCAAACTATTTAATGACACCACATTATCGCTACTGGGTTTTGGTTCATCAATAAAACGGGGTTGTGCAGCGCGGATGCCTGCTTGATCGGCTAATTCTTTTTCGCGCACTGAAATTAAACTTAAACAGGCTTTAATGTCTTCAACTGTACCCGTTTTTAAGGGGTATTCAATTGTTGAATCTGTAGGAGTAAGATCTCTAATAATCTTTGAGAGTGTCTTACGCATCGCTAATAAAACGCGACGCTCCTTAGATTCATAAAATTCTTTCGACATAAAAAATTCCTAATTTAGGTAAACTACGCCAAGATAGTATCACTGGGGCAGCATTCGTACAATCTATATGGTTTGCATATCCTTAGGAATGATTTGAGTCACTTAATTACAAAATTTAAAATATAAGGCTGTGCTAGACTGGCACGTTAGCCTTATCATTAATCAAAAGGATGTTCCATTGGTTTCTAAAGATCCCCACTATGCGCGTGAAGCAGCAAATTATGAAAATCCCATTCCGAGTCGGGAGCTTATCCTATCGGTCCTAAACGACGAGGGAAAACCATTAAAATTCACAAGAATCATTAGTTTATTAAAAATCACTGAGCCTAAATTACAGGAAGCGGTTGGTTTTCGTTTACGCGCAATGGTGCGTGATGGACAGCTTCTTTTCACACGCCGTAAGCAATATCTATCAATAGAAAAGGCAGATTTAACCGCTGGACGGGTGGTTGGACATGCGGATGGCTTTGGGTTTTTAATCCCCGATGATAAGACGGTTGATGATTTTTATCTATCTGAAAGACAAATGCAACGCGTGATGCACGGTGATAAAGTCCTTGTCAATATGATGGGTTTTGATCGTCGTGGTCGTAAAGAAGGTTCTATCATTAGAGTACTAGAACATAATAGTAAACAACTAGTTGGCAAGTACTTTAAAGTGGATGGGGTGAGTTTTGTCGAACCTGATAACTCCCGCATTTCCCAAAGTATTTTTGTCCCGAAAGCCAATATAGGCAAGGCGAAACATGGACAAGTCGTGGTTGTCTCTATTACAGAATATCCTACGCAGCGTTCTAATGCCGTCGGTAAAATCACGGAAATATTGGGCGAACACATGGCGCCGGGAATGGAAATTGACATTGCCCTACGCTCACATAATTTACCGTTTGAATGGCCTGAAGATGTTATTGCAGCCTCTAAAAAATACAGTAAATACGTTGCTAGCCATACCAAAAAATCGCGTTTAGATCTTAGAAAAACGCCTTTAGTGACGATTGATGGTGAAGATGCGCGTGATTTTGATGATGCGGTTTATTGTGAACACACCGGTAAACATTGGCGTTTATTGGTGGCGATTGCCGATGTATCCCATTACGTTAAAGAAAATCAAGCCTTAGACAAAGAAGCCATTGAACGCGGCACATCAGTTTATTTTCCTGATAATGTCATTCCGATGTTACCGAAAGTATTATCGAATGGCTTATGTTCACTAAATCCTAAGTTAGATCGTTTATGTATGGTATGTGAAATCCATATCAAAGATGACGGTTCTGTCTTAAGTTATCAGTTTCATGAAGCGGTTATGCACTCAGCGGCACGCTTAACCTATACTGATATGGCAGCAATGGTTGTCGATCAAGATGCCCCATTACGCAAAAAACATAAGAAAATTATTCAGCATTTAGATAATCTTTATAAGTTATATCATGTTTTGAAAAAGCAACGTCAGTTGCGCGGTGCAATCAATTTTGAAACCACAGAAACTCAAATTAAGTTTGGTGAAAATCGTAAAATTGAATCGATTCACCCGACTGAACGTAATGATGCTCATAAGCTAATTGAAGAGTGCATGATTTTAGCCAATGTTTGTGCAGCTAAATTTCTAGAAAAACATAAAATTCCTGCGCCTCACCGTAGTCATCCTGAACCTAAATCTGAAAAAATTAAAGATTTACGTGAGTTTTTAGGCGGCTTGGGCTTATCTTTAGCGGGCGGCGAAAAACCTGAACCGATACATTATGCCGAATTAATGAATCAAGTGGTTGATCGACAAGATGCCCATCTCGTTCAAGCGGTTTTATTGCGCTCATTAAGTCAAGCGACCTACACGGCTGAACCAACAGGACACTTTGGTTTATCGTTAGAACACTATGCCCACTTTACTTCCCCAATTCGTCGTTATCCTGATTTATTAGTCCATCGTGCGATTCGACATATTTTACAAAATAAGACATCCAAAGGTTTTGCTTATTCTTTTGAAGAAATGGAGCGTCTTTGTGAACATTGCTCGATAACAGAACGGCGTGCAGAAGATGCAACCCGTGATGTGACCGCATGGCTTAAATGTGAATATATGCTGGATAAGGTCGGTGAAACCTTTAAGGGAGTCATTACGACAGCGACCAGCTTTGGTATTTTTATCGAGTTAGATGATATTTATATTGAAGGTTTAATTCATATTAGTGCATTAGCGAGTGATTACTATCATTTCGATGCCGCTAAACATCAATTAGTCGGTGAAAATACTCATAAGCGTTATCGAGTCGGTGATTCAATTGAAATATTAGTTTCTCGGGTCGATTTAGATGATCGTAAAGTAGACTTTGTATTGCCTGAAACAGACTCTCAGAGCGAAAAGCCTAAGAAGAAAAAGTCTAAATATAATAAGCGACGTAAAAAACGTTAAAAGTAATGCTAGTTAAGTAAATGATTGTTCTAAAAATATACGATCAATAGAAGATGCTTTCCAATGTATAAAAATTCCGTAAAACCTAACTATAATTAGGTGATTTATATTGATGGCAAAAGTTTTAGACACGCTTTTGCCATATTATTTATCTTCTTTAAAGATCAGGAATTTTCTTACATGACGTTATTCTTTAATTTATTGCAACGATATTTTCAGCTTGCAATAGTGTTGACTCTCTTTCCTTTGCAAGCTTTTGCTCAAAATACCCATCTAAGCACAAATTTATGGACTACTGCCTCTTTACCGCAAGCTCGCAGTGCATCCAGCTTAGCTTTATTACCCGAAAAATATAGCTTATATACTTTGGATGAGGAGGCAATGCGTTCTAAATTAAATTATGCCGCCCGTGGTAGCGATCCTGTCGATAAGCAGCTTGAAATCCCCCTGCCAACGGGTGATATTATTCAAATCATGCTAAGTAAAACCAACACGATGGCGGCAGAACTGGCGGCTAAATTTCCGCAGATTGAAACCTATAACGCCACTGTAGTGGGACGACCTAGTGTCACAGGTGTGGTTGACTTGGGAGAGTTGGGTTTTCATGGCATGTTATTTATGGAAAATGGACAACATTTATTTATTGATCCACGTCATGATAGTGCAGGTAAAACGTATTACATTAGTTATTATGATAAAGATTATGCACCTAGTGATAAGCATCACTCGATTTGTTTAGTCAATCACCCTAATCAGGCAAATCCTTTCGTTCCGCAAGCTAATAATAATACTTATCAAGAGCGTCCTAAACAACGGTTTGCCCAACGTAGTGCAAGTACAGATTTGCGTACCTATCGTTTAGCCATTGCAGCGACAGGGGAATATACAAGCTATCATGGCGGTACAACAGCACAAGCATTATCAGCGATTAACACCACCGTTTCTCGGGTGAATCAAATTTATCAACGCGATCTTTCGGTTAAATTTGAGTTAGTTGCCAATAATGAACAAATTATTTTTACTGATAAAGACAATGATCCTTATACAAAGAATGAACCCGAACAATTGCAAAAGGATAATCAAAAAACCATTGATAAGCTTATTGGAGCAGAAAATTATGATGTCGGACACGTTTTTTCACTCAATGATAAAGGTGGTGTAGCGAATCTCGCAGGTGTTTGTGACAATGATGATAAAGCTTCTGCAACATCAGCCAATCCAGATCCTAATAATGACCCTTTTGATATTAATATGTTCGCGCATGAACTAGGACATCAATTGAATGCACATCATTCATTTAATAGCATTGGTGAGGTATGTAAAGATAGTCGGGATGATAGCGGTTCTATAAGAGCGGATGGCACTATCCTCGCAGGGAGTCAGTGGGAATTAGGTAATGGTCTTAGTATTATGAGTTATCTTAATTCCTGTGCGAATGAAGATGATGTACTTCCTTTTGGTTCTGCAGCGATTGCGATGTTTCATATCGGTAATATTCGTCAGATGAGAGACTTTATTGATTATGACAAAGCAGGCGGATCATGTGGCACAGTCGTCAGTCAAAATAATCAAGCACCTGTCGCCAATGCTGGCAAAGATTATACCATACCTGCTCAAACGCCCTTTAGCTTAACTGGCTCAGCCAGTGATGCTGATAGTAGGCAAAACTTAACCTATTCTTGGGAACAAATGGATTTAGGTAAAGCTGCATCAATCGCAGAGGGTGATAAAGGTGATAACCCTCTATTTCGCATTTTCGTGCCGAGCAGTGTGAATTCACGCACTTTCCCTCAGCTCAGTAATATTCTCAATTATAAGTTTATATTAGAAGACCCTAATACCTCAATAGAAGGCGAAGTGTTGCCTGTTACCAGTCGTGATCTAAATTTCACGCTAAGTGTACGTGATCAACAAGGCGGTGTAGGAGATGATGATGTAAAACTCACTGTCGTTAATACGGGTTCAGTGTTTAATATCATTGGAATAAGTCCAGCAATACTTACCGAAGCTCAAAGTACCACAATCAGTTGGAATGTCGCGGGTACAAATACCGTGCCGATTAGCTGCAACAGTGTAGATATTCTTTTATCAGTGGATGATGGGCAAAGTTTTGCAACAACATTAGTTCAATCGACAGCTAATGATGGCAATGAAGTGATTACGATTCCCACAGGTTTAAGCAGTAATGATACCAGCCGTTTAAAAATTGCTTGTAGTGATAATATTTTCTTTAATATTTCACAAACGCTCAGCTTATCTGCTTCAACGACAGAACCAAAAACGGCTAAAGCAATCTTTAAAGAAAAGAATAGCGACTATGTTAATTATTTTAGATTAGTGTTATTAACTCCTTTAAGCGTGGATGTATCTGTTGATTATGAAACGCGTGATGGCAGTGGTGAAAATGCAGCCCTTGCAGGTCAAGATTATGTGGCTAAATCAGGCAAAGCGACGCTCTTCGCCGGTCAGAAGGAACTATTTATTGGCGTAACTATTAAAGGGGATACAACGATAGAAAATGATGAAACCTTTAGTTTAGTGATTAGTAATCCAATCAACGTTAAATTTGCAAGCAATGTTGCGGAAGTCCATGCAACACATACAATACTCAATGATGATTAGATATGCTTAATTAATAAGTTCTTTGCTAGTACGGCTTTTCACCCTGCATATTACCTACGGGAGCATAGTTACAAACCCAAACTTGTGAAAAGTCATCACAGACAGCATTAGCACAACCTACCTCCGTAGTTTTTTTCCAAACAAGCTGAGTGTAGTGACCACAGGCTTTACCAGCGGGGGCATTACATTGATTGTTTGCATAGTCATACCACTGTTTTTCGCTGCCCCAACTATCTGTTACCTTTTTATCACTGACGGGTTGTAAGCTACTTTTCCAAATCCAATTACCCTCAGCATCTTTGCCTGTGGCACTTTTAGCCGCACTTGCCCAAAATAAATTTTCACCCGGACCACTGTGTTTCATACCACAGCCCTTAGCCTTTAGCTGATTCGCCCATGCTTGGGCTTTCACTTGTAGATTATTAGACCATTTTAAGGTAGGGCTACCAACAGTCGAACGATAGCTATTATGTGCAGAAAGCATATCAGCAGAAACAACATCGCCTGCTTGTGCAGAGAGGTTGCTTAGTAAAAGTATTGTAGCGAGTAATATTTTTTTCATTAGCTGGTTTATCCTAGTTTTGAGTTGATTTGTATGAAAAACAATCAAAATATAGCATAAAAATACCATTTTTAAAATATCATAATATAGATTCTTACAATGAGAGGGTGGGATACATACAATAAACTTAAGTAATTGTTTTCAAATAAATTATTTAGATTTATTAAATCTTAATACCCCCTTTTTACCCTTACCCATTAATTAAGCTATTTTCTTAAATTCATATAATTCATCCCGAATTACATTTCGCAATGTTGTTTCAAGTGAGGTATTTTTATCTTCAATATAATCATGTAATGCCTTATTAATAAGTGTTTGATAATTTCCTCCCCCTGCTTCATGCACAATGGTTTTGAAGTGATTAATAATATCCCCATCTAAACGAATGGTAATACGCACTTTATTTGGATCAGGTTTAATAATTGAACCTCTTTTTCCTTTACTAAAATCTTCCATCATTATTTAAACCTTTATAGTAATGTTTTATCTGTTGTCGATCGGCTTTCCTTGCTGAAATAATTCGAGTGCGATTAAATTCTCTTTCGGTATGTATTACGTACAGTATATTGAGAAAAGAACTCATTCCCAATGTTTTAAAACGTTGTTCATTATGATCATGATCTTCTATTGTTAACGCATTCTCATCTTCTAATGAGATAACCGCATCTGCAAAATCAACGCCATGTTTACGAAGATTTTCTTTGGCTTTTATCTTATTCCATTCATATTTCATCTTCATAAGTATATGCACATACTGTGTACATATCAAATAAATGTAAGGCTTTGCCAATGCTTATCAGCAGGATTTTTCGCCAAAGGGCAGAGGGATGGGCTTTCCGCTGCGCTACTCTTCCACCCCTGTACTCAAGGTTGAAAGCGCTGAATTAATCGTATTAGGTTTTGGTGGTTCACTTCCGTTGGTCGCTCTGAACCTTTGGAGTCACAATGCTGCCCTACGGTGGTCTGTTTGCTTAGGCTCTAATTAAATCAATCAATCGCTATTTTTTTATGATCAGTGATGCAGCAAAAACGGCTAAACAAACACACCAGCATTGACGAGATTAAGATGAGGGTAAAAAAGGCTGAATAATGCAGTGTTGGCGCTAAATTGAATAATCAGGGCTTTTCGACTTGATACAATAAGTGTATCAAATATCATAAACTGATACACTTATTGCTTATTTGGTACACCACTTGATACATTAAGTGTACAATGTACTATCAATTGAAACGGCCTGATTATTCTCTATTGGGCGTAAAGCCTGATTAAAGCGGGGTTTTAGCCCTGATTGATTCACACCGGATGCGAGAGAAGAAATTGTGCTATTTGTTTTTCATCAATAAAGTAGCCTTGTAGTCGGTGTAATTCTTTGTCTTGAGGGGTTTTGATGAGCATATCGCCTTTGCCCAATAGTGTTTCCGCGCCCTTTTGATCCAAAATAATACGGCTGTTACTGCTGCTATCGACGCTGAAGGCGATACGACTGGGAATATTGGCTTTGATTAAACCTGTCATCACCTCACTATCAGGGCGTTGCGTGGCTAAAATCAGGTGAATGCCTGCGGCCCGGGATTTTTGGGCAATTCTAGCAATGAGTGCTTCGACTTCTTTTCCATACTGCATGATGAGGTCGGCCATTTCATCAATGACACAGATGATTAAAGGTAGTTTATGTTGCTTTTGAGTGGCAGGATTGAGGATATTCTCAGTCATTGGATTTTCAAATAGCGCATTGTTTTTTCTGGGATTACAGTGTTTGTTGTAGCTTGATAATTTTCTAACCTGTGCTTGTGCCAGTAAGGCATAGCGATATTCCATCTCATTGACTAATTGTTCTAATACGCCTTTCGCTTGATCCATATGGGTGATAACAGGTCGAGCTAAATGGGGACTATTGGCGTAATATAGATAATTCCAGCATTTTAGGATCAATCATAATAAATTGCAGTTCATCTGGGCTATTTTTTGCCATGAGGCTGATGATCATGCTATTCACTTGGACCGATTTACCTGAATTGGTTGTGCCTGCAATGGCAATATGGGGGAATTGGCTTAAATCTCGATACAAGGTTTTGCCGTAGATGTCTTGTCCCAAAGGAATATGAGTACGGGATTGATCTTTAAAGCGTGAAGTTTCAAGGAGT
>WFRR01000086.1 GCA_015486375.1 Thiotrichaceae bacterium | reverse complement strand
GATAAAAGTGACCCCATGCCAAGTGCTGACATGTCAGATTCTTCTAATATTTCACATTCCAAATCAAACTCTTGTGCCAAATCTTGCGCCGTCTCTGCTAAATAAGTCGGCGTACACACATTCGGTGGCAAGTCACCCAAATGACGTGTCAGCGCCATGCCATTTGCAATGGCTTGACCTTGCGATAATTCATGGGCGTTATCGGCATCTGATTGCATGGCAATACTCTCAATCGGGTTTTCATCAGTTTGATCAGTACCTACTTTTTGTATTTGATAAGTCGAATTCTGCATCACTCTAGCAGTGGTGCGTTGTACCCACTGCTGATCACAACCTTTAATCTCAACTTGTTGAATCATGGTGCTCTTAATTTTGGCAGCGGTTAATGTATCACTAACGGCAACCAAGGCTTTGATGTAATTTTTATCTGTCGTTGGTGTATCGCCTAAACCGACAACGAGCACATGTTTGGCTTTAAAACCTTTAACCAGGTTTAAAGACAAAACTTTTCCGGCTTTGAATTCAAAATGGTTGAGTTCGATTAGTTCTTGTAATGCAGCATCGTTAGAATTTGAATCCGTATTAGAAAATACAACAACACTATCGCCATCAAAATTTTGAATGGTTTGATTAATTAATGAAAAATCCATTGTTTTACCTAGAAAAAATATAATCCCGACATTCTACCTAAATGGGTAAAATTTATTCATTTTTAAATAGATTATTTATTTATGCTTAAGTCATTATTTATTACACTTATTTTATTATCGAACAATGTATTAGCCGATAAGTCTGACATCATTAAAGGGCTTAGTACTTACTTTACTGGCATTACTGAACAAGATATTAGTGCCATGCCTTTTAACGGGATGTATGAAGTTACCTTAAGAGATCCAAAATTGGATGTTATTTATGTATCAGCTGATGGTCGCTATTTATCTCAGGGTGAAGTGATTGATTTACGTACGCGTACCAACCTCACCCAGTCTCGTCTATCTAATCTCGCAAAAGAAATTATGTCTACCACCACCGATGCTGAAAAAATCATCTACAAGGCTGACGATGAAAAATATGTGATTGATGTTTTTACTGATGTTGATTGCCCCTATTGTCGAAAATTACACAAAGATGTCACTGAGCTCAACAAACTGGGTGTCACCATGAAGTATCTTGCTTTTCCACGATCAGGGGTTAACACCAAATCTTACTACCGCTCAGTAGCCATCTGGTGTGCTGACAATCCAGAACAAGCAATGGACAGAGGTATGATACAAAAAGGTAATCCTCTAGTTGATTGTAAAAATCCAATTATCGACCAGTTAATACTAGCCAAGAAGCTTAATGTTACTGGCACACCCTTTATTTTCTTTGAAAATGGTGATCATATTCCGGGCTATGTTAAGCCAAAAGATTTATTAAAAGAAATGAAACGCTCACTTGCAAAATATTAATAAGTCTAATACACGAGTAGTTGCGTTAGAGGCAATTTGCTCGGTTATTCTTGAAAAAAGATCTCTGTCTGCTTTTATCTATCCAGACCCGGATGATGCTTTAGCCAAGTCGTTAGTATTTGGCACCATTCGTTTTTATCATCAGCTAAATGATATCGTCACCGATCTGCTTGATCATTCTTTAAAAAAGGAAGATCTTGATATTCACTGTCTAATGTTATTAGGTGCTTATCAAATATTACATTCAAATGTGGCCAGTCACGCTAGTGTTTTTGAAACCGTTAATGTGGCAATTGATCTTGATAAAGATTGGGCCAAAGGCCTGATCAACGCTATTTTAAGACAAATTGATCGCAACAAAGAAAAGCTATTAGCACAAACGCATTATTCTCATCCTACCTGGATGGTAAAAAAAATAAAACAAAATTATCCGAACGATTTTGAACAAATTTTTAGCCAAAATAATATTCAGGCGCCAATGACCATTCGCGTACATCCGAAATACCCAATAGCAGATTATCGGCAATCATTAGATCAGGCAGGCATTACCAGTAAGCCTTTAAATGTTGCACCTCAGGCTTTGGTTTTAGACAAGCCAGTGAGTGTTTATGATTTACCAGGTTTTGAAACCGGGTCATGCTATGTTCAAGATGCCTCGCCACAATTATCTGCACCCTTATTAGACCCACAAAATACTGATCTTATTCTCGATGCTTGCAGTGCCCCCGGTGGTAAGAGCACCCATCTTAGTGAATTAGCGCCAGAATCCAACATTATTGCCTTAGACAGTGACAAACAAAGATTGGAAAGGGTCAAGCAAAATGCACAGCGCTTTAACATTAACAATATAGAAATTATTGAGGGTGATGCCCAGCAGCAAGACTGGTGGAATGGAAAACACTTTGACAAAATTCTACTCGACGCCCCTTGTTCGGCTACCGGTGTGATTCGTCGTCATCCCGACATAAAGCTACTTAGAAAGCCTAAAGATATTACTGCCTTGGTTGAGCTACAAGCTCAAATTTTGGATAATTTGTGGCAAATGCTAAAACCTGGCGGCACTTTGCTTTACGCAACTTGCTCCATTCTAAAAGCTGAAAATGAATTTCAAATCGCTGACTTTCTTTACAGTCATGACGATGCTAGTGAAATTAAAATTGATTTAGATTGGGGCATGAAAACAGTCATTGGCAGGCAACAACTGCCTAGTCATGAATTTGACGGATTTTATTATGCCAAAGTGAGGAAAAACCCTTAAGGGTAGTATTAGAGTAATCTGATCACCCTCCAATTAAATACTTTTCAGCACGTTCAATATCTTCAATCAATCCACTCAAGACAATATAATCATCATCACGAATCCGAGTTTCTTCAGAAGGGTTTTCACCTCTAATATGTCCGCGCTTAATCGCCTCAACCTTAACACTATAGTTTTCAAGATGCAGGTCTCCTAGACGACGACCAATAGCATACATCGAACCCTCAACTAGCACGCTATGAATAATGCCTTTCATCACTTGATGTTGTTCCATCGGATTATCGTCCTCGCCAGGATAAAAATTTTCAAGAATCTTATAACGATCTTGACGAATTTTACGAGTATTTTTAAACACCCGACTAGGTGGCTGACCAATCATTAACATTAAGTGCGAAGCCAGCATAATGCTAGATTCAAAGGTATCAGGGATAACCTCAGTTGCACCCGCTTCAAACAATTCATTTAAATGTGAATCATTTAATGTGCGCACCAAAATAGGAATACCCTTATTAAGTTGTCGAGTCGTTTTAATGATTTTTAACGTCGCATGAAAATCACTAAAAGTAATAATCATTACCTTGGCTTTATTGATTTCTGCCGCCATTAAAATACTTTGTTTGGCCGCATCACCGTAATAAACTGACTCACCCGCATCATGGGCCTCATGTACACGTTTAATATCCATGTCCAGCACAATAAACGGATGATTCGCTTTGCGTAAAAAGCGCTCAACCGTTTGGCCAACACGTCCAAATCCACACAAAACAACATGGTCATTCAAGTGTTTACTTTCTTCAATAATGTTGTTTTCAATTTCTTGATGATTGTTAGAGTAAGAGTCTTTATGTATAAACTTTGCAATCTTTCCATTAAATTTAATCATAAATGGCGCTAGCGACATACTTAATACCGCAGCAGTTAATAATATATTGCCTGTTTCATTTGGCAGTAAATTAAATGAAAAAGCCAAACTTAATAATACTAAACCAAACTCCCCTACTTGTGATAAAGACAAGGCAACACGCAAAGATACACCACCTTCTTTACGAAATAATCGGGCGGTCATATAAAGGATTCCACCTTTGATCAAAATGATTGCCAAAGTAATCAGTGCAATAATCCAAAAATGCTGCACCATTATCTCGATAGAAATTGACATTCCAATTGTGACAAAAAACAACCCTAATAGAATATCTTGAAAAGGTCGAATGTCCGCTTCAATCTGGTGCCGATATTCGGTTTCACTAAGCATTGTGCCCGCCAAAAAAGCACCCAGCGTCATCGACAAGCCCATTTCTTCAGTGAAGGCCGCCGCACCTAAGGCAACCGTTAAAACTGTTAATGTAAAAAGCTCTTGTGACTTGGCGCTAGCTACTTCATGAAACAGTGGTCTAAGCAAGTATTTACCAATCATATGAATTAAGACAACCACAAATATGCCTTTTAAAAATGCTACAGCTAATAACCAAGATATACCATCACCATTGCCGCTCATTGCCAAAGCAGGAATAAGTATCAACAATGGGACAACCATAATATCTTGAAAAATAAGAATACCTAATGCAGAACGGCCATGCCTAGATCTGATTTCAGACTGCTCAGTCAGTTGTTTAATCACAATAGCGGTTGAAGAAAGCGCGAAGGCGCTTGAAATAATAATACTGGTATTTGTATCTAAGCCTGCCAAATAAGTAATCAAATAAATCACAGCAGCTGTCGCAAAAACCTGCGCTGCGCCCATGCCAAACACTTGTCTGCGCATGGCCATCATCTGTCCAATAGAAAATTCCAAACCAATTGCGAATAATAAAAACACAATACCAAGTTCAGCTAAAAGCTCGATATTCTCTGCTTTATCAATAAATCCAAGTCCGTTTGGACCGACAATAACACCGACAATAATGTAACCTAAAATAGGTGGAAAATGCAAACGACGCGATATAGAAACTGTTATCACTGCAATAGCGAGTAACAAAACAATTTGTATTAATAGATGTTCATTCATTATTAAATAAAAATGCCAGATTAGTTATCTAAAAGCATTTTTTTATTTTAAAAAACCTCATTATAAATCAATTGCGTAACCATCAGGTCGTTCGTATTGATGAGCTACAACAACAAGATTGTTCTTACGTTTGAGCTTAGCAATAAATTTAGTTAATAAAAACATTATAAAATATGTGGAAAACCATAGTATTAAACTTAAATATGGAAAACCATAATAT
>WFRR01000085.1 GCA_015486375.1 Thiotrichaceae bacterium | reverse complement strand
TGTTTTAGCTCCTTTTGTTGCCAAAGGTAATAACCACCCTCAATATTATGGTTATCGACCGCAGAGAGACTGGCAATAAATGCACCGTCTTTACCTTGCATATCTGCCTGTAAAAAATCTAAGGTTTCTAATGCTGTCTTTTGATAACTTGAATTATTATATTGTTTCGCGGCTTGATGATAAATAATTGCAAGTAAGGCATTGCTATATAACATCTTTTCAAAATGGGGTGTGTGCCAATCAGGATCGACCGTATAGCGATAAAAACCGCCTGCAATCTCATCATGTAGCCCTTTATTTTGCATATTATCCAGCGTCAATTGAATAAAATCATCCAGTGCTTTATGGGTATTATTATCTTGCTGTAAACGCATTAGGGCTAATAATTTAGCGGCTGAAGGAAATTGACGTACTTGGCTAAAGCCTCCTTGTAAGGTATTCGCATACTGCATACTTTGTTGCAATAATTCCTTAATATTCTCATTGATATGTGAGTAATCACCTTGATTATCTGCGGCTAAAATTTGCTTAGATAAATGATTATTCTGCGCTTTGGCATCATGGATTAATTGTTCTGGATCGGCTGACCACTGTTGATTTAAATTCTGAATCGCAGCGGAAAATTGAGTCTTAGGCAGATAAGTAATGCCAACGAGAGGATAACCTTCAGGGGTAATAAATACATTCAGTGGCCAGCCCGCCGTGCCTGTGGTGGCTTGCACAAAATTAATGAGGCGTTTATCCAGTATAGGGTTTAACTCTCGATCAACTTTAATGGCGATATAGTGCTGATTGAGTAATTTAGCGATGGCAGGATCGGAATAGCTTTCACGGTGCATTACATGACACCAATGACAAGCATAGTAGCCAATCGATACAAAAATGAGTTTCTTCTCTTTGCGGGCTTTTTCTAAAGCCGCTTCGCCCCACTCCATCCAATGAACAGGGTCATTACCGTGCATGGCTAGGTAAGGGGAATAATGTCCATCTAGCTGGTTTTTTGCGTAACTGCTTGAGCTGACCCAAAGCAAGGCAATCGTTACGATTATTAATGAAGTTAATTTAATCGGCATAATTTTTACCACAGTGTCCGTTCTAATGATTCCTTGGCAATAGCGTTAATCGCTTTTTTCGCGCTAAAGTAAAGGCGGTTTTTTTATAGTAATAGGCGGCTTCATTGATAAAGACAGGATAAAGCGATTCATCATCTTCATATAAAACCGTATCACCATTGAACATTTCAAAGATTTTTGTACCTTTTTGTAAGGCTATAAAGTCTTTATCTTGCAAGTCAGAGTGCAGCATAGCAGCAATTTGATTGTTATTATCCAGCGGAAAATCAACCTGCTTTACGTATTCAAATACGTCTACCGTTTGCTCATCAGATTGAAATCCTTGATTAAATGCTTCGATAAATTCTAAGCAATAGATAACGGTTTGGTACGTTTTGATTAGAATATCATGTCGTACAATACCATTAGAAATAGGCCCGACTTCTAAAGAAAAACCATACTTGGCAATGGAATTGAGATAAGGGTTATCAGAATCATCAGGAGAAATATAAAAAATGGAAATATCTTTCAGTTGACTTTGTACATGAGCGACCATTTTTAAATTAAAGTCATTGTTATCGACCAATATAATAGTCACTCCCATATTCGCGGTCGTGGTATGCAGATCAATAATAAGGTCTGTTTTTGCATTCCCTTTCGGACCTAATAGATTATTAATCGCTTTAGAACGACTTTGCTCATAAGCAGAGAGGGTAATATCTTTTAAGTCTTTGTTTAAAAAGGAACGATTTAAATCAAAATCAATAAACCGAGATTGATTCTCAAATGCTTTAGGGTTGGATAACAATAATGTGGTTTGAAAGCTTTTGAAGCTTGAAAAAGTTTGCCTTTCTTTAAAAATTTTGAGGAGGTAGATACCTGTATATTCATTGCCATGTGTACCACCTACAATAGCGATATTAGCTATCTTTATATCTGAGTTTGAGCCGTTTGGTTTGTGATGAGGAGCGTCATATTTTACCATTTGTTAGGAGTCTACGAGTTAAAAATGTGAGGAAGAACTACATTGTAATTGATTTATAATTATAATGTAATTATCATATATAAATATGAATAACTTAAAATTTGAGTGGGATGAAGTCAAAAATGTTATTAATCAAGAAAAACATGGTATTAGCTTTGATGAGGCGAGTAGCGTTTTTAGTGATGTATTTGCACGTTTAATACCAGACCCTGAACATTCGCACAATGAAGAACGTTTTATTTTGATGGGAATGAGTATGAAATATAGAATTCTAACCGTTTGTCATTGTGAAAAAGATGTTGATGGTATTCGTATTATATCAGCGCGAAAAGCTGATAAATTTGAAAGACAACAGTATGAGGAATATGACCATGCGTGAATCTTATGATTTTTCAAAATCAATACCGAACCCTTACGCTAAACGTGTGAAAAAACAAATAACAATACGTATAGATGAAGAGACTATTTCTTACTTTAAGGATATGGCAGATAAAAAGGGTATTGCTTATCAAAGTTTAATTAACCTGTATCTGCGAGACTGTGCAAATGAACACCGCGAACTAGAAATAAAATGGGCTTAATCACTTATTTTGTATGCTCGTTTTGTGTACATGGGTAAATTATTCGTTTTCTTACCCATGTTCTACTTATCATGGGTAAATTATTCGTTTTTTTACCCACGTTATCGTTACCAAAGGTCAATTAAACGACTTTTCTGTATTATTATTCAGCAATAATTGAAATAAGGCATCATTCAGATAATAATTGTCTTTGCCGATTTTATGCTTAGAAAGCAGTCCAATATTGATCATTTCATCCAGATACTTCGCAGCTGTTTTGCGGGTGACTTGTAAATCAGCCATGACAAAATCAATTTTTGTATAGGGGTGACGAAAGATATTATTCAATAATTCTTGGCGATAAATTCTAGGCCGTTCTGAGCGCAAGTGATGTTTATACTGTTGCATTAATGTTTTAATTTCCTTAATTAAAGCAATCGTTTGCTTAGCGGTTTGTTCAACGGCATCCAGCATAAATAATAACCAATCTTCCCACTGTTGTTCTGTTCGCACCGCTTGTAATAATTGATAGTATTCGTATTTATGTTGATTGATATAACGACTCAAATACAATACGGGTAATTCGAGTAAATTCTGCTTAATTAAATACAGCACATTAATCACCCGTCCCGCACGTCCATTGCCATCATAGAAGGGGTGAATGCTTTCAAATTGGTGATGAATCACCGCCATTTTAACCAAATCATCCCAATTACAAAGGCTATCATCATTGATAAAACGCTCCAGATTAGACATTAAGGTGATAATTTCATCATGGGTTTGCGGAGGCGTATAAATAATCTGCCCTGTTTGCTCATTTTTTAAGGTTGTACCCGATTGCTTTCTAAAGCCTGCATTATTTTGCTCAATAGAGGCTTGAATTGTTTTTATATCATTGCTGGTCAATAAGCCCCGTTGTTTCACTAATTCAAAGCCATTTTGCAATGCAGTGGCATAATTAAACACCTCTTTTGCAGCTAAGGAGACGAATTGTTTAGCGATATTGTCACTTTGAAACAGTTCATCATGGGTGGTGATAATATTTTCAATGGCGGAACTATCTTTGGCTTCTTGTAGAGCTAGGGTATTGATTAAAATACTTTCATTGGGAATAGTCGCAACTAAACCCTTCAGTTCTGCAAGGGCTTGATGGGTTTTAGCACATTTTCTTAATACCGTTTTGCTTTCAATATCTTCGCTTAGCGGTAATAATGGGATTTTATAGTTCATTAGCTAAAATATCCTATGGCAGTTAATTTTTAATTAGCACGAAGGTTATCTTATCAGTATAGCCTTAGAGGTGAGATTCAAGTTTCTTAATTCTTATTTTCTTTAGTATAAAGTTAATTTGAATTTATACTCTTTAGTTCTTTAAAAGTTATATCTGGTTTATATTTGCAAACCTCTAAGATTGGACTATGAATCATTACTTCTGAACCTTTTCTCTTAATTTGTGCTGTATATGTTAGCCCATATGGCTTAGGATTATATTTACTATAGATATCATTGATTTCTGGAGTGTCATCATATGTTACAATCCAAGGGTGTGTGATATTTTTTATGGTTTCATATAACTTATAATGATCTTCATGGTTGAGAAAGTTTTGATACAACCCTTTTCCTTTTACGTAATAAGGAGGGTCAATATTTACTAAACATATTTTATTGATAGAAGGTAATACTTTGACTATAAAATCATTTGCATCAAGATTTTTTAGATTAATTTTTTTTCTTTTTTCTGCAATTTTATATATTTGACCTATTATTCTATTTTTATTAAAACGACAGTCGATCTTATAATTTCCTTTTTGTGAAAACCCACCAATAACGCCAGCCTTTATAATCCCAGAATGATTTGTTCTATTTAAAAATAATGTGGAAAAACCACGTTCTAATAAGTTAGATTGTTGATTTCTATGAATTACTTTTTGTTTATGCCATTCTTCAATAGTAATAGGTGTATTTTTTATAAGCGTACATAATTGATCTGTCATATTTAGTACACAGTACCAAAAAGCATAAATAGAAGGATTTAGGTCATTTATATATACTTTTTTTACATGGCCTTCTAATAGTAAGTGCCATGCAATTGCTGCTCCACCTGCAAACGGTTCTACATATGTACCACCTACTAAATTATTTAATTTTAACGTCTCAAGAATATACGGCGTTAGCTTTGACTTCCCTCCTGGATAGCGTAATGGTGAATAAAACATTATTTTTCCTCAATCTTTAGAATTTTACTTAATAAAGGAAACAAGAAGTCCCAAAAACCGTTTAAAAAACATATATCTATTTTATTATTATTGTATATATAATTATTCAAGGTATTAAGGCTATGATTATTCTCTTGGTTGAGAAGTTTCTCAATAACCTCATATTCAGGAGTTTTTATTTTTAGCTTGTTCTTATTTATATATTTAAGTTTTTTCTTTAGTGAAATTTTGAAAAGTGGTAAATTATATTTGTTTTCTATATCTGATATAAAGTTTTCTATAATTATATATTCATTAATAGATAAATCGAAAAAAACTCTCAGAGATGCTGCTGCACAATTTTCATACTTATTTAAAGGAAGTTTTTTAAATTCAAGAAATAGGCAGCTTAGTTTTAAATTGTTTGTTTCCAAATTTAATGCTTCAACGATAAGTTTGTTTCTTCTTAGTCCTGTATGAATTGGGGGTCTTCTTTTAGGTCTTTTGGTACTTTCATCTTCCTTCGGCTTTGAGTATTTTTCGCTATTATTTGTTTGCGGGGGGCGAGGCGAGAGTAATTCTTTTTTAATCTGTTCCTGACGCTCATTATTAGGATTAAAATTTACTTTTGGTAATTTTTTAAGTATTTCACCTAACCTACTTGTAATTGTACGAGTATCAATTATTAGTTCATTATTTTTATTTTCGTTTATTAATAATTTTAGCCACTTGATATAAGCATTTAAAAAGCTTTCTATATTTGAGGTTATAACTATATTTTCTTCTTTGAAATAAAACCCCCAAGATTCTTTTACTTCAGAATAACTAAACCAGCGTTCAAATATAGTAATTGGAATAGTATGCGAGGAAACGTATTCTTTCTCAGAACTAGATAAATGTTGATAGACATGTTCATTTAGTGCTAGGTCTATAATTTTTATTATTTTTAAAATATTATTCAATTTAGGAATACGTAATCTTGTTATTTCTGAAACTTTTCCAATATCGCCCATTGATCTATCATATAATTTGAGAATCCATCGGTATTGTTGTAGTGTGGACCAAGATTGTTGGCTTGAACTACTTGAGTGTCTTTGATTGATATACCATTCACAAGCCTCATAGGATGGTGAAATAGCAACACGTATCTTTTTAATACTATTTTCATCAATTTTTTTTGATTGAATTAGGATATCTTGTCTTATACTAGGTGGTGCTTTTTGAGGGCTTCGTAATAACTTCAGCGCTAGTATTCTACGGTTACCCTCTGCTACATAGTACTGATTATCTCCACTATTTTTCCAGACAACTATTGGGTCAGCTGGTATGTAACCATTAGAAGCAATAGAGTCAATTAACTTTTTAAAAGAATTTTTTCCTCTTGCTTCAGAACAAAGGTCTAATGCAAAGTCTGACAAAGTAATATGACTTTTTTCAGGGTCTAACCTAGGGTTCTCTACCCATAGTTCTAGATCATCTACCGATTTTTCTATTCTCTTTTCTAACCAATCATATTCACTCAATTTCAGCTACTCCATAAGCTCTAAATGTATAATATTTCTTATTTAACTTCAGGTGAAAATTTATGAAAAGCCTACAATAAAGTACTTTTCACACATAGATTTTGCAATTTTAACATATTAAAAATACCCCAATTCAAATAATTAAAAATCCTAATTGCACCCCACTTCAGGTAAGCCGCTACCCCAGTTTAGGAAAAACCTACCCCACTTCAGGGTATCAAACCCCCAGCACTACCCCAGTTCAGGGTACACAAGAACAATTAAACAATTTACAAAAAACAACAACAAAACAAAAACATACTATTTTTGATTTTTTGCAGGGGTGGGCTTGTGTTTTAATTAAAAAGCTGTCAGAGTTAAAAAGGAATCGGGGTAGAAATCCCCACTTGACTGAAAAGTTAATGGCTCAGTGGTTGTTGTTGTAATCAACAAACTAAAGAGCGTTTCATGTTCACCAATCCTAAAATTTAAAGGAGATTGATTTATGTCTATGACATCATATACACCCGCCTATTCGGCTGCTCAAAGCCCAAATGAACACGATTTAGGCGTTCAACTCGGTTACATCATCGGCAATAAACTGCAATTTGCAGGTGAACAATCTAAAATTATTTACGATCTTTCTCTAGAACAAGTCTCTGCCTGTCAATTACCCGCCCGTTGTATTC
The DNA here is from genome assembly GCA_015486375.1 of Thiotrichaceae bacterium. Classification (GTDB taxonomy): domain Bacteria; phylum Pseudomonadota; class Gammaproteobacteria; order Thiotrichales; family Thiotrichaceae; genus S015-18. Next base: position 7,537 of record WFRR01000085.1, on the reverse strand, counting down.
GACTTTTTAACACCATTTTGAATCAGACCATTGGTTATCAAAAACGCGAAGATCACGCCACCACCACCCGTTTACAAGAGTTAACTAAAATTCGCTATGATCATATTGGTGAAGCGATTCGTTTCTTATCGCGTGCGAATATTATTCAGTGGCGACAGGGGGGGAAATACAATAACTATCTATCGGTTAATTATCATTTTTCCTCATGGTTTCAAAAAGACCCCGCTAAACGCATCACCACCAATGATCCTACTGTATTGCTACCCGAGCGTTATAAAAAGCCCATTGATGAAGGCTTTGGAGCAGATTTTTTAGACGATGATGACAATGATTATCCAATATCACAGCCATCACCAACGGATAATCAAGCCGCTGATATTCAAACAGAAATAAGCGATGCGACTGATAAAAATCAGCATAGTCTGGATAAACTGGATAAAAAAGCCATTGTAGAAATCATTGAAGAAGTGCTTGAACAACATCACAATAAGCAATTCAACACGGCTAAAGCAGCACCCCTATCTGAGCCAGAAGAAACGTTATCAATCGAAGCTAAAACCGCTATAGACAGTCATTCTGAATCAAAATCAGAAAAATCAGCTGAACCAGTAGACATTCAAATAGTGGTAGATACTACGCCTGAAGTAGAAACTAAACCAAGCACAGAAAAATCAGCTGAACCAGTAGAAACTCAAATAGCGATAGATACTACGCCTGAAGTAGAAACTAAACCAAGCGCAGAAAGCATTGTTAACAGTGAAGAATATCAACAATTACAACAGCAATTAGCCCAACAAACTGAGCAATTTCAACAGGAAATTAATAACTTAACCGAAGCCAAAAATAACCAAAGCGATGATTTATTAAAGTTTAAAAATGATCAAGCAATTTTAGAACAACAACTGCTTGAACGGCTTAATTATGAGCAAACCCAAGCCGCGATACTTCAAACGAATGATGAGACCATTGCTGATTTAGAACAGAAGAACCAGCATTTACAGGCTCAAAGTGGTAATCAACACTTAAAGAATTCGATTCATCAAGCGGTTTCAAATGATCAATCTTTAGCGCAATTCGATAATCTAGATTACCCGCCACAATTAAGCAAAGAAGAGCGTTTTAGCGTACAAAAATTGGTGAGTAAAGCGGGTAGCCGTGAGCAAGATATTCTCGATTTACTCAAAATTCGCCTCGCGAATACGGTCGATCCCCTCAAGAATTGCCTGTCCTATTTTGCCAGTTTAATCAATCGACACCGCAAGGGAGCATTAGATTTTAGTGCCTTAAAATCCTCAAAACCCTCAGAACCCTCTCAAACTTCTGCTGATATAAAAGCCAACCGAGACATACATGCAGGCTTAGACAAGCTAATAGATGTCTATCGTGAATGCCATTACAAACGGGTTTATTATCGTAAACAGCTCGAAGACGATTATTCACAATATAACCAAGATTATTACACTGAATTCAATAATAAGGCACATGCCGTCTATGATGAAATTTTTACTTATGTTGAAACTCACCAACTTAATAAGAATATGATTGCAGGTCTAAAACATTGGTAATAATTGCTCAGTCGATTTAGGCAAGATAACGGGTATTATCAATAATATTAGCGGCTTCAAAACCCTTACGACGTAAATCACAGGCATCACAAACACCACAGGCTTGACCGTATTCATTGGCACTGTAACAGGTGACAGTTTTGGCGTAATCAACCCCGAGTTGATGCCCTAATTGAATAATTTCAGCTTTGCTTAAATGAATTAAAGGCGTTTGAATCGTAAAAGGATGTCCCTCAACCCCTGCTTTAGTGGCAAGGTTTGCCATCGCTTGGAACGATTGAATAAATTCAGGTCTACAGTCGGGATAACCTGAATAATCGACCGCAGTGACCCCAATAAAAATATCATTGGCGTTTAAGGTTTCTGCCCAGCCGAGTGCAATGGAAAGAAATACCGTATTACGTGCGGGAACATAGGTAATGGGAATATGACTATTGTCATCATGGGCATGGCTATCAGAATGACTATCAGGCACATCAATGCTATGGTCGGTCAGTGCTGAACCCCCAAAGCGAGATAAGTCTAGGTCTATGATTTCATGTTGAATGACCTTAGCGCGTTTGGCAATTTGGCTAGCGGCATCTAACTCTGCCTGATGGCGTTGTCCATAACGAAAGCTAAGTGCATAGCAGTCATACTGTTGTGATTGTGCTAAAGCGAGTAGCGTGGTGGAGTCCATTCCACCTGAGAGTAAAACGATGGCTTTTTTATTCATAACTGAAAATATCGATCAATCTAAAAGAGCCAAGCGTTTTACCATAGCGTTTCTAAAAATGCACTTAGCGTTGTACTTCTCGATCTAATTCGCCTGATTTTAATTTGGCGCGATAGTCGGCTAATGCGGTTTTAACTTTACCGTGTAAAAGGTATAAACCGATGAAGTTAGGCAATGCCATTGATAACAAGAGTAGGTCACTAAAGTCTAAGATGCTGCTGGCACTGGTGATTGATCCAATCACGATAAAGGCAATAAACATAAGACGGTAGAACAGCGTGAAGTTTTCGCCAAAAACATAAGTCCAGCAACGCTCACCATAGTAAGACCATGAGATCATGGTGCTATAGGCAAATAAAACCACAGAGATGGACAGAATAATTGGGAACCAACTAACAGAAGTACGGAAAGCTTCAGCCGTTAATGCTGCACCGTCTTTTGCTTCACGTAATGCAGCAAATTCAGGCCCACTGTAAACACCTGTAATCACAATCACTAAGGCAGTCATGGTACAAATAATAATCGTATCAATAAAAGGTTCGTATAATGCCACGAGACCTTGACGAACTGGGTATTTAACATTGGCGGCTGAATGAGCAATCGCAGCAGAACCAATACCTGCTTCACTGGAGAATGCTGCACGTTTAAAGCCTTGTACGATGACACCAATTAATGCACCAAAACCTGCTTCAAGTGAGAATGCACCGTTCCAAATAACTGATACCGCTTCAGGAACAGCAGAGACATTAGTTAGGATAATCCACATACAGGTACTGACATAGATAATCACCATAGTGGGAACAATCGCTTCAGCCGCTGTCGCAATACGACGAATGCCACCGATAATGACTAGACCCACTGCAATTGCCATTGCGACACCGAGCATCCATTCATTTCCATTGGCGAAAAATGGAATTTCATTTTTAACTGCACCGACGGCTTGGCTAACTTGGAAAGCATTACCTCCGCCAAGAGAAGCGCCAATCGTTAGGATCGCAAATAAAATAGCAAGGGATTTACCTGCACCTGCCCAACCACGTTCTGCAAAACCTTTAGAAAGGTATTGCATACCACCGCCCATAATCTGCCCATTCGGACGGAATTCACGGTACATTTGTCCGAGGGTCACTTCGGTAAACTTGGAAGTCATGCCAAAGAAGCCTGCAATAATCATCCAAATAATTGCACCCGGTCCACCGATAATAATCGCAATGGCAACTCCTGCAATATTACCTAAACCGACCGTTGCTGAGAGTGCAGTGGTTAATGCCTGAAAAGGCGTAACTTCACCTTTAGAATCGGATGTTTGGTATTTACCGCGAATAACATCGAAGGCATGTCCCATCATGCGTAAATTGACAAAGCCAAAACGCAAGGTCAAAAAGACTGCACCAACAAATAGCCATCCGACAATAAAGGGCATTTCTGCCTCACCGGGGAAAATATCAAAAAACATGATTGAGCCAATAATGGCATTTAAACTTTCAAAAACGGTTGTGATTCCACTCGTTTCTTCTGCACTCACCGTTGATGAAAAGAAAAGTAGTAGCCAAGTGAGTAATAAGCTAAAGCCTATTTTATTTTTATTCATTGAGTTCTCCAAAAGGGGTAATTGAACGTGAGTTTAATTTGAGTTTAATTTGAGTTTAATTATTGTTACTGAGTGATTAAAGAGACTATCCGATAATAACAACCGCATAGTGCTTAAAGAGTATAGGTTAGTTATTCCAAACGCAGAGTCCAGACTTTTTTTGTATTGCTTCTAATCGCTCAGCATGGGCAAGTAACTCTGTTTCATCTGCTTGGATGACACAAAGTTTATTGCGGTTACGATCAATGCGTCGAATTTCAGTGCTATCTGCAAATCCATCGGCATTAATCGTCTGCAAAGTTAAAGAAACTTGTCCACCTGTCATTAACAGATAAACATCGGCTAATATCTCGGAATCGAGTAACGCGCCGTGTAAAGTACGATGGGAATTATCAATAAAATAGCGTTTGCATAATGCATCTAAGCTATTTCGCTTACCGGGAAATCGCTTTTTTGCCATCACCAAGGTATCAACGATTTGGCAATGTTGAGCGACATCCCCCCAAGGGCTGCGTTGGGCGTGAAGTTCTGTATCTAAGAAACCAATATCAAAAGGCGCATTATGGATAATCAGCTCTGCCCCTTTAACATACTGCATAAAATCATCCATAATTTCGGCAAAATGCGGTTTGTCTTGCAAAAATTCATTGCTAATACCATGAATTTCAATCGCGCCTGCATCAATTTCACGATCAGGTTGTAAGTATTGATGAAAATTATTACCCGTTAACTTCCGATCAATCATTTCAACACAACCAATCTCAATAATACGATGCCCTTCACTCGGATCTAAACCTGTTGTTTCTGTATCCAGAATAATTTGTCTCATATCAAATGACTCTCTTGATAATTAATAAAATATTAATAATTGGCTTCATCAATGGCTTTATTGGCGAGTTCATCTACTCGCTCATTTTCTTCATGCCCTGAATGCCCTTTAACCCATTGCCAATCAATCGTATGAGGCTTAACCGCTTGTTCTAAACGCTGCCAAAGCTGCTTATTTTTGACAGGCTTTTTACTGGCTGTTTTCCAACCTTTGGCTTTCCAGCCTTTGATCCATTCGGTAATGCCTTGAATAACATATTTAGAATCCGTCGTTAAGGTGACATCGCAAGCGTGTTTCAACGATTCTAAAGCTTGAATCGCGGCCATTAATTCCATTTGATTATTGGTTGTTTCTGCTTGGTAGCCGTAAGACTCTTTTTCATTCGTGCCGTAACGTAATAATACGCCCCAGCCCCCCGGACCAGGATTGCCCCGACAAGCACCATCAGTAAAAATTTGTACAGATTTTAAGGTAGACATGCTGTATTTCTCGTTAAGATTCTTTTTTTAGTAATTCACTGATACCACCAATTGAGCCAATTAAACTACTGGTTTCCAAAGGCATAAAGACGGTTTTTTGGTTCTCAGATTCCGCAAATTTACTAATCGCTTCCACATATTTAAGCGCAACAAAATAATTTAATGCTTGTTGATCACCAGCTTTAACCGCATCTGATACTAAGGTCGTTGCCGTCGCTTCCGCTTGGGCTTCCCGCTCACGCGCTTCTGCTAATAAAAAGGCGGCATTTCGTTCACCTTCTGCCACTAAAATAGCCGCAGATTTTTCACCTTCTGCGGTGGTAATACTGGCACGACGTTGACGTTCAGCCGTCATTTGACTGTTCATTGCAATCACCATGTCTTCAGGTGGATCAATATCTTTAATTTCAACTCGTAGGACTTTCACTCCCCACGGATTGGTGGCTTCATCGACAGTCGTTAAAATACGGTCTCCGATTTGATCACGTTTGCTAAGTAACTCATCCAAATCCATCGAACCACACACAGAACGTAAATTAGTCATGGTTAAATTTAAAATGGCTCGTTCTAATTGATTCACCTCATAACTCGCTTTAGCGGCATCAAAGATTTGAAAAAATACAATACCATCCACCGTGACATTGGCATTATCAGCAGTAATCACCGTTTGCGGTAATACATCCATGACTTGTTCTTTCATATTAACTTTATTACCGACCCGATAAATGAGTGGAACTAATAAGCCTAATCCCGGTTGTAAGGTGCGGGTATAACGTCCAAAACGTTCAATCGTATAATTTGAGCCTTGAGGTACCATTTTTACCCCCATAAATACCAAGACTACAATCAGTATGAGTACAGCAAAAACAAAATTAATCATTAAAAACTCCTTTTATCTAATAGACTTCATGTACTTATCGAATTGATATAAGTCTATGAAATCCTGTTTTTTATTAATATAGTGAGTCTATAGAATAGTCTGCATTGTGGTGGGCGACAAGGGAAATTGGCGATTAGCTTAGCGGGAATAACAGGCGTTAGATAAAAAAGGGGAAGAGGGAAATTAAAGGAGGAGGAAAATTAAAGATTGAATATTATTACTCTCCATGAGCAAAGTATCACTATGGAGAGGAATCAGGAGAAAAGAAGATTAAGCGACGACAGCCACTTTAATTTTATTAATGGCATTGCTTTCTAACTGACGAATTCGTTCAGCAGAAATACCATAGCGTCCTGCAAGTTCTTGTAAGGTCGCTTTTTTCTCACATAACCAACGGCTAGCCAGAATATCTTTACTGCGATCATCCAATTCCATTAAGGCTTTTTGGAATAACTCACGCGTATGTTGATCCCAATCAGAAAGCTCTAAACTATCCGCAGGATCAGCCACGGATTGATCGGTTAAATATTGACTAGGACTATAAGCATGATCATCGCTACTACTGCCTTTAGGAAGATCAAAACCAATATCTTGACCGCTTAGACGTTTTTCCATTTCCAGTACATCTTTACTGGTAACGTTAAGGTCTTTGGCAACCGCATTGACTTCAGCATGATTTAACCAACCTAAGCGTTTTTTCTTGCTGCGAAGATTAAAGAATAATTTACGCTGTGCTTTCGTTGTGGCAACTTTGACAATTTTCCAGTTACGAATCACATATTCATGAATTTCTGCCCGAATCCAATGCACTGCAAAAGAAATTAGACGGACACCGACTTCGGGATCAAAGCGTTTAACCGCTTTCATCAAACCGATATTACCTTCCTGAATTAAATCAGGTAGAGGCAAACCATAACCTAGATAGCCTCTTGCAACCTTGATCACAAAACGTAAGTTATGTAATACCAATTTGCGGGCTGATTCTAAGTCGTTTTCGTCTGTGAGACGTTGTGCAATTATTTTTTCTTCTTCAGCCGTTAGTACAGGATAGTCACTAACCACTTTTAAAAAATGGTCAAAATCCCCTACAGGAACTACTTGATTATTAGCTCGAATCGCTAGCGCGTTACTCATTTTAACCTGATCTCCTATGAATTCTATCTGCATTTTAGCACTCTCTGCATGAGAGTGCTAATCGTAAATGAAGTTCCGCGATGAGTGGTTGTTTTGATAGTATTCATAACCACCCAACCCAATAGGCAAAATAATATGAGCATATCCCTTAATGACGTTGTTACTAATTTTTCAGGAACAGCGACCTCCGACACACATTTTAATCTCGCAGATTTCGAAAATAAAAAGCATCTAGTAATTTATTTTTACCCAAAAGACAGCACACCGGGCTGTACCCTCGAAGGGCAGGATTTTCGTGACTCATATAAAGACTTTCTAGCCAATGATACCGCCATTTTTGGAGG
>WFRR01000084.1 GCA_015486375.1 Thiotrichaceae bacterium | reverse complement strand
CTTTTAATGAACAGGTTTGTGGGCAATTTTTTGTATATATTCAATAATTAATATTCTTTGAATCAAATTTCAAAATATCGCTTGATATACTTGCACTTGATGATATTTTTTTAGTAAATTTATCGTATTACTTAATTGTAATAAACTTTTTTTAAAAAAAAGAAGGAGTGAGATTCGATAAAACAGAAAAAGCGGAATCTCAAATAAAAAGTAAAATAAATCAACTTTTTTCAGAAAAACAGTTTTAAAACACTAAACCATTTTTTTATAAAAGCCGATAAAATAAAACCGTCAAAAAAAGGTATAAAGTATGAATATTTCAGAATTGCGTAGCTTGTTTTTAAGTGTTCTGACCTTCATTTGCGTGTTTCTTAATTTTAACATTGCGAATGCAATTACTCTGAATATAGGTGGTACCGAAGTCTCTTTTGGTAATGAAAATAAAAGTGGCAGCGGTAAAGGGCATCAATATTGGGTTGATGCAAATGCGACTAATGCCAGCGATGACGGTCCTGGAACACAAGAAGAGCCGTGGAAAACCTTTAAACATGCCTGTGATACAGTTCAGGCTGGTGATACTGTTAATGTAATGCCAGGTGTGTATGTTGATACCACGCCCAATACAAGCAGTAGTATGTGGAGAGCTTTTAATCCGGCAAATAGTGGTGATGAAGGAAACCCTATCACCTTTCGCTCTGTCGTTCCTTTAAAAGCCGTACTGAAATCCAGTGCACCGGATACAGATAAAGCATACCGCGACAAAGCATTAGCGTTTTGGAGTAAGCATGATATCATTTATGATGGTTTTAAGACTATCGGCATGGTTCACTTCAATGGCTCACAACGAATAAATTTTATCAATGGTGAAGTAACGGTTGGCTCAATAGCATGGGATGATCCTTCGTTGTTCTGGGGAATTGCTATTGAACGCTCAGATAATTGCGTGATTAGAAACAATAAAGTCCATAATATGACTGTTGTAATAAAAGATGGAGAGAAGTATATAAAGAAAAACCAGGGTGGAATCATGGTTTTTGGTGGCGATGAAGGAATCAAAAACAGCCTTGTCGAGTACAACTATGTAGATGTGGGGAATAATGCTTATGCAGGCATGGCTGACAAAGGAGGTGGACTGCAAAACAATCTCTGGCGAAACAACTTTATCAAAAATGCGGTAGCGGGCTTTAATACCATCGGCTCAACAGACCTAACTAGGTACAATAGTTACTCCTATTACCTGCAGAACATAATTGTGGATACAGAGATTGGAATAAACCTCAATTACAATGTGACTAATTCACAAATCATCAACAATACCTTTATTCGCAACAAATTTGTTCTCCAAACCATTACATTAAATAATGTCGACACAGTTTTTATAAACAATGCTATTTTTGATGCCGAAAGCTACATCAGTTCCTGGGAATATTGGGGTTCTGAAGGGAAGGTCATCTCAGATATTTTCAAGACTGCGGATTTTAATCAATTTGACCAATTGGATCAATGGGTGGTTGGTGATTCTCTCTCAAATATACGTATTTCATCTATTGATGAACTCAGAGACACAAATATGGAGAAAAACAGCATTATTTCATCACTGAATTTTGTTAATTCAACAGGTACTGAACCAATAGACTTTAAAAGAAATAGTTACCCACCTGATGGAATGGGCGGTAACTATGCTAACGTAATCGGTGCTTATATAACAAACAATGATACCATTGGTCCATTTTCTAGTACAAAGTACACGCTTACTGTAAACACAACAGGCAACGGCAGTGTTTCTGGAGCCGGCACTTATAATGATGGAACAGTTGTCAGTTTGACAGCCACCCCCGATGCGGGCTGGAAGTTTGACAGCTGGAGCGGTGATTTATCGGGAACAGCGAATCCCGCAGATATCACGATGAATTCTGATAAAACCATTACGGCGACATTTGTCCCTAATGCACCTCCTGAACAGCCATGGATTGACTATGCCATTCCACTACCTACGCAACCTATTGAAAACAGTAGTGATTTAATTTGGTTTGATGATTTTGATGACACAACTATTGATCTTATGAAAAATAATTACTTTGAAATATGGACTGTCAATAATTTCGGTCCTGTAACGGATGATGCATTTGGTGGTACAGGTCAGGCCCTGCGTGGCACCTTTGAGCCGGGAACCGAAAGTGCGGGCAATATCAAATTACGCATCGGGCGGAGTCCTGTTGGCAACAAAGGTGCACGCTTAACAGAAGATTTTGATGATGTTTACTGGCGTATTTATGTGAAACATCAGCGTGGTTGGCAGGGAAATCCCATGAAAATGTCACGTGCAACTACTTTTGCCAAAGAAGATTGGAGTCAAGCGATGTTTGCCCATGTTTGGGAAGGCAGCGGTGACAATATTAAATTAGATCCTGCAAGTGGTATCAGCGATAGTGGCTATGGAAGTACGGTTGCAACAAGTGGCTATAATGATTTTGAGAATATGACATGGGCCGGTGGACTGGGTGTAGTACAAAGTCCAACATCAAGTCCTGACTATCCTCTTTTCAGTAGTGCTTATGCCAACCAATGGGTTTGTATCGAAGCGCGTGCAAAACTGAATACGCCTGGTAAGTCTGATGCAGAATTTACGATGTGGATCAATGGTGTTGAAATGGCAAAGCTGACAGATTTTACCTGGCGTGGAACTTACACAGACTACGGCATCAATACGATAATGATTGAAAACTGGTGGAACGGGGGTAAATCACCCCAGACTCAGTGGCGTAACTTTGATAATTTTGCAGTCTCCACAAAGCCAATCGGAGTGATATATGCATCGGTGAATCCAACCATTGTAAAAACACCTTTTTACGATTCAGATACCGGTGACACACAAGCACAGTGGGAAACAGAAATATCTTCGACTGTAAACGGTAGTGATGTTGTTTGGAGTGCGACAGTATATGGAAATACTAATAAAGTTGTCGTGAACAATACAAATGGTATATTTTCAGGCTCACGAGCAGGACGAAGTGCACTCGCTGAAAACTGGAATTTGTATTATTGCCGTGTGCGTCAACAGGATAGTGGCGGTGCATGGTCTACATGGTCCCCTTGGAAAGGAGTTTTTCAAACTCCAAGCGGTAGTGACAATCCCAATTATAATCTTGTAGTTACCTCTGGCACAGGTGACGGCGATTACCCAGCAGGTTCTGTTGTTGCCATCGTGGCTGGCGCCGCACCCGCTGATCAGCATTTCGTCAACTGGACAAGCTCAAACGGTGGTTCATTCGAGAATGCAAATTCAGCGAGCACCAATTACACAATGCCCGCAAATAATGTGACAGTAACTGCTAATTACGCAAATAATGATACTTATACCGTAACTTATAATGAAAATGGTGCAACAAGCGGAACTGCACCAGCAGCTCAGACTAAAACTCAAGGAGTTGATTTAACACTTCAGAGCAACACAGGAAATCTGTCAAAAACTAATTACACTTTCGCCGGATGGAATACCGTACCTGACGGCTCAGGCACGGATTATGCGGAAGGAGCTACCTACAGTACTAATGCAGAACTTACTCTTTTCGCAAAATGGACAATCAACACTTACACAGTAATTTTCGAGACTGACGGTACAACTAATGCTAATATAACAGGGGAAGAGACTCAATCTATTACATTAGGCAGTGAAACAGCACCGGTTACCGCTGTAGCACCAGCAGATTGGGAGTTTTCACAATGGACTTCCGACAAAGGCGATACTTGGACTGATAATCCGTTAATTGTTTCAAACATAACTCAAGATATGGTTATAACTGCACATTTTACGCCTGTTAATCCATCCGAAACATTTACGGTAACTTTTAATGTAGATGATACGCCAGGTGCAAGCATTAATGGTGAGCAAAACCAATCTGTTACATCAGGCTCTGAAACTGCACCGGTTACCGCTGTAGCACCAGCAGATTGGGAATTTTCTCAATGGACTTCTGATAAAGGCGATACTTGGACTGATAACCCGTTAATTGTTTCAAATATAACTCAAGATATGGTTATAACTGCACATTTTACGCCTGTTAATCCATCCGAAACATTTACGGTAACTTTTAATGTAGATGATACGCCAGGTG
>WFRR01000083.1 GCA_015486375.1 Thiotrichaceae bacterium | reverse complement strand
GTCTGTTGTGTATGCCCCAAACTGGGTTTTTCTATCCACTTTGGTTAGAAAAACCTAAAGTGGGTTATATCAGAGTAGGTATTAAAACCTGAGTTGGGTTATATCGAAATAGGTGCAAAAACCTAAGTTGTGTCTGGTCTAAATGGATAGGGAAACTTATTTGGACGAATGCACCGCTTGTTGAACAAGGGTATCGGCTAGCTGGGTTTTAAGCCTTTGCGCCTTATTTAGAGCGAATATTCAGAGGGTGATATGTACAAGGGATTTATTAATGCCAGTAAAGAGGTCTTCGATAAAACAACCTGCGTTGTCCTCTTGCCAACTACTTTTTAGCCCGAAAAAATAGTGGCTTTGTTGAAAGTTTGAATAATAAAATTAAGGTCATTAAACGCCGTTATTACGGTATTTTTAGATGTGACCACCTTTTTCAACGAATTACACTTGATATAAGAAAGGCCTTCTTCATTTTTAATACAGTAAACAGACTGATTACCCATAAGCTAAGATTTTAATTCATCACCATAACTATGAAGAATAATGGGTTTTAAATGCATTCAGAAGCTGAAAGAAGCGTTCTTCATTCATTCCAATAGCAGCCCGACACTGTCTATCTAGTTTTAATTCTGCACAAGAAATATTCATTTAAGATTGGTCATTTTTATTAATTTATACTATTTTATATTCAAATTAATAATGTAGCAACAAGTATCATCAATTGCTGCTACAAGAAAAAATGGATTCACTTGTTTCTTGTGTAAAGAGAGGAGGGTTCTATGATTATGTGATAAAAAGTTTTAAGTTTCAATTAAATTCATAAGACATTTCTATCTATCTTTATTTGTTTGCTTTTACATTTAAAAATTTTAATTAATTGTTTTATTTCTATTTCTAAGGAATATTTTAAAACATCACATGAATAGTGATTTAATTTAATTAAAAGAGGATAAAAAATAATCATTGAAATAATAAAACTAACAATTAAAAATAAAAAATACAGAGCCATATACCCCTGAAATGACATAATGGGTGCGATGATATGGGCTGTTCCTATAAGGCTTGCATATATCCAAGATGTACTGCTCATCGTGCCAAGAAAACAAATAAATACTGCTATTCTCTTTATTTTAAAAGGATCTTTGAAATGGGGGAATACATAGAAATGAAGTAGTAAACCGTTAAGAGTGAGAAGTGTTACCACTAAAATCTTCATCATTAATTTTGGATTCTCTAATATTATATTGAGTTCTAACCCAGACCTAATCGCTAGAAGTATAATCCCTGTTATCCATAAAATTATTAAAGAAATACTAACTTTCATTGCCGTTTTCTTCATTTCTTTAAGATCAATTTTTCGAGATTTTAGTATTTTATAATCTTCATTAAAAATTGTGGAAATTGCAAAAATAAATGCAAATAAGTGCAAATAAATAAGCACTTGATGGATATGTATAATATTTAACATATGTTAAAACCTATTTTTTGTTTTTTGTTTTTTGTTTTTTTATAATGGCATTTAGATATAATGAATAAAATGTAAGTTAGACTAGCGGTATCGATTCCAATATATAATAGACTTGTTATCACAGTTAACTATTTAATATAAAAAATGGTTTATAATTAATGAATATTACCTGCTCAGGGTTGAATAAAGAGAGGTAGTGGCGATCTGCAATTGGGATGAATAAAACGCGTTTTATTCATCTTTTGGATGTATTTAAAGAAAGCTACTTTTTTCATTATGGTTATTCAGTTAACACTGGATAAATTAGGGCATATGCCGCAAAGGACGTTCTCTGATATATATGTTAATTATTGATGCGACAGAACAAAGAAAACAGCGTCATATTCATAAAATAGAACAATAAAGAATACTACTCATCAGGTAAAAAAAATCACATATTAAATCACTGATTGTTGATGATTAGCAGTGATTTTAACAGTAGAAATGTAACAGATGAAGTCTGGTTAGACTATATTAAGAATCAAAAATTTCCAGAGCCTGATGATAATTTCAAAGTGACTTAATCATCTGAATAGACGATAAGTCCGGCTTTAAGCTGAAATCCGAAGCCACTGGCCTTTAGCCCAGTGGTACGTTCATAGCAGCTGCTTAATGTGAGTGGGGCGTTTTATTATGTGATCCACTGGGTTGATCTTGTGTTGTATTACTAGGCACATCAACCTCTACAGTAGGGGAAGGTGGTTGATCTTGATTTGATTGTGTTGTCGCATGACCTTCACCATCAGCATGTTCCTGACCAACTTTTACAGTAGGGGAAGGTGGTTGATCTTGATTTGATTGTGTTGTCGCATGACCTTCACCATCAGCATGTTCGTGAGCATGACCTTCACCTGAAGACTGTGGCATTGACATCACGCCTAAACCATAACGATAAACGCTTTCTGCTCCTTTCCAGCCTGTACTCGCCAGTAACCCCCCTGAAATTAGCATCATAATCACAAATAACACAGGGGCTTTATTTTGTTTACGAAATAGAATTGACCAGATTGTTAAAACGACAAAGACAGCTAAAGTGACTAATGCCCAATTACGATGATCCGTCATGGCAGCATGTGAAGGTGTATCATGCGTTACGCTATTGTAAGCAAACCACCCTGCTACTGCCGTGATCAGAGCAAAACCTGTCCCTATCCATAAATTAGCCTTGGCTAATAATAAAGTGGATTTTTGCCAAGGATGATCTTCGGGGAAAAAAGCCTGTAGTAAATAAAATACAACAGACATTGACAGTAGGGCAATGGTAAAGTGGACGAAAATAGGATGCCAGTTGGGAAGAATTTCAATCATTATTATTTCCTTGTTTTTATTAGTTTATCGTTGCTTGATATGATTTTTGTGCTACACGCAGGAAGCAATAGATAACTTAAAATTATTTGATTCATATGATAGGTACCTTATTATTCTGCCCAACGTTGATAAATATCATCAGACCAAAAATTTTGAAAGTAAGCAATTGTTGCTAACTTTTCAGCATCATTCAATTTATCTGCAAATGGGGGCATTGTACCGCCTAAGGTTACACCACCATTATTAATACTACGCAGTAGTTGGGCTTTATCATGATGCCAAGCGTGGGCTGTGCCATTTAAAGGGGGAGCAGGATATTTTCCATTAGGTAAATCTTGTTTCCAGTCACTGACTAAACTTTGTGCTTTATCACCATGACAAGTTGCACAGTTTTTGCCAAACACCACTTTTCCTTGTGTAACTTGTGCCTCGGTATACCAACGCTCTGCTATATTATTATTTGAAATATTTTCCTGATTTCCACAGGCACTGAGTGTTGCAATGCCAATACTCAATACCGTTAATTTTAATATTGTAAATCTTCTTTTCATTTTCTTTGCTCCTTACGTATTTATTCTGATCAGATACATAAACGCGGTACCTGATCATTTATTCACCGTTTAGAACCAAGCTCTGACGCCTGCAACTAATTGTGTATCAGAACTGTCTTGTCCATTGCTTTGGGCAATATCAGCCGTTGTACCAAACTTTTTATTCCAGTTCACCCCAATATAAGGTGCAAATTCACGTTTAATTTCGTAACGTAAACGTAGACCTGCTTCCACATTGGATAAGCCCGAACCCACTCCCATAGCAATATCATCTTTACCATAAGCATTGACTTCTATCTCAGGGGAAAGAATTAATTTTTGGCTAAACATCAACTCATATTCAGCACTGGCATTAAGTTTAGTTTGTCCATTTTTACCAAAAGAAACCGAGGCATCAGTTTCAAAATAATAGGGGGCTAAGCCTTTAATTCCAATAGTGGCATAATCACGACTTTCATCTTCGACTTCATCATGCCGAATCCCCGCTTGGACATCCCAAAAAGGGGCAATGGCACGACTATAAAGTAGTTCTGTTTCGCTTTCTTCGATCTTGCCATCAACCCGTTCGCCTCCTGATTTAAACCAAAGTTTATTTAAATCCTGTCCAATCCATGCCTCACCTTCCCACACTAAAGGATTACTGCCATCGGCATTACGGACTTCAAATTTATCCAACATAAATTTTGTTAGCACGGGGTCGTCTTTTGACGATGCCTGAGTCATCGGGGTTGCTAAGCTAATGGCTAAGGCAATGCTAGAAAGTACAAATGTACGCTTAAATATGCTTTTAGATAGATTATTTTTCATATGAATTCTCCCTTATGCCACAACCACTTCACGGAACATACCTGCCATGTGATAGAGCAAATGACAATGATAAGCCCAGCGTCCTTTTGCATCGGCGGTGACTTGATAAGATATTTTTGATCCAGGTTGTACAATAACAGTGTGTTTACGCGGTAGATGAGACATATCCCCTGTTTCTAATTCACTCCACATACCATGTAAGTGCATGGGGTGATTCATCATGGTGTCATTCACAAAGGTAATCCGAACCCGTTCACCGTATTTCAGTTGAATAGGCTGTGCATCAGCATATTTAATCCCATTAATTGACCACATATAGCGGCTCATATTGCCTGTTAAATGTAATTCAATTTCACGATTGGGTTCACGACGATCTTTAGTAGGATAAAGGTTACGAAGATCAGAATAAGTTAATACCCGTCGTCCATTATTGCGTAAACCCACCCCTGGATCACTGAGTCGATATTGCGGATCCATTGCGCGCATATCCACATGAGCACCGTATTCCGTATCGGCATGTTTAATCATTGATTTGGACATATCCATCTTAGAATGATCCATTCCCTGCATGGGCTGATTATCCATTTTGGAATGATCCATGCCTTTCATCTTAGAATGATCCATTCCCTGCATAGGCTGATTGCCCATTTTAGAATGATCCATTCCAGACATATTCATTCCCATATCGGCGTGCGTAAGATTAGGGACAGCATCCATTTTAGGAACATTAGCGGTGAGGGAAAGATCAGGTGTAAGTGTGCCGCGAGCATAGCCAGAACGACCAATGGACTGTGCAAAAATAGTATAAGCACTGTCATCACTGGGCTGCACGATAACGTCATAGGTTTCAGCTACGGCAATACGAAATTCATCTACAGAAACAGGTTTAATATTTTGTCCATCAGAGGCAACGACGGTCATTTTTAGCCCTGGAATACGCACATCAAAAAAGCTCATGGCGGAGCCATTAACAAAACGTAAACGAATTTTTTCACCGCGTTTAAATAAGCCTTTCCAACCCTCTGCTGGCGTTTGTCCATTCATTAAATAGGTATAGGTATAACCTGTGACATCGGATAAATCGCGGGTACTCATCCGCATTTGATTCCACATTTTGCGGCTTTTCCATGTTTTAGCGACCCCATTGGCTTTAATTTCACGAAAAGTATCTGCGGCAGTACGTTCATTGAAATTATAATAATGACTGAGCTTTTTGAGTTTGGCATAAATGCGATTGGGGTCTTCATCACTCCAATCAGACAACATCACTACATAATCTCGATCATATTGATAAGGATCACGTTGACGGGGTTCGATCACAATTGCGCCATACATGCCCTTTTGCTCTTGAAAACCTGAATGACTGTGATACCAATAAGTCCCACTTTGCTGAATTTTAAAACGATAATTAAATGTTTCACCCGACTTGATCCCGTTATAACTTAAGCCCGGTACGCCATCCATATTGGTCGGTAATATCATGCCGTGCCAATGAATAGAACTGGTGACAGGCAGGTTATTTTTAACCTTGAGTGTTACCGTATCACCTTCACGCCAACGTAATACTGGCCCCGGTACTGAACCATTAATCGTTTGGGCAATACGCTGCTTCCCCGTGAAATTAAGCCGTTGCTCACCTAAATTAAGTTGAAAACTATTCCCTGATAATTCAGGCATAGCCTGTTGGGCTAGATGACGTTCTTGTGTTGTTGCATAAGCAGATGAAAAAGGTGATAAGCCTATACTGGCTAATGCTCCTCCTGCGGCTAATCCTGTGACAAAGCGACGGCGAGTGGAATCAAATTCTTGGCGTGGCGCTAATGCCGCGCGTTTTAATACAGTATTCATTGGAATGGTTCCTAAAACTATTTTTATAAAAATTATGAGGAACTGAGATCTGTGAAAAGAAAGTTGTTAGACGCGGCTAAATGCTTATTTTAATAGAATAACTAAGTGCCATTTATGTATTTAAAAACACATAATCAGCTTAAAGCTATTAATAATATAAAATGCAGTCTAAAAAATATGCCTAGCATTGATACAAAGGCAATACACAGAAAATCAGTGTAATAGGAATTTAAATCAGAGGTGGACGGAGTTCGGGAGAAGAGGAGTGAGTATAAAAATGCTTAAATGCAGTTATGATTTCAGCACTAATAGCAGGGTTTGAGTCTAAGTTAAACGGATTAGAAATATTCATTACTGAACTGAGACAGTGTATATCACAATTAGTACTACAACCCGCATCCATATCACTCATATCACAATTAATACAAGGATTGGGCATAGCGCATTTCATGCCATTCATCATTGGCATATTAGCACTAGCTTGACTCGTCATTTCAGGGGCTACAGACTCAGACACAGTTAATGCTGCATAGCCAGAAATTGGCGATAGAAAAGCGTTTAACGTGAAAAGAAAGAGTAAAATTCGTAGCATAAAATCTCTATTTAGAGCATCTAAAAAACAAGGTTTGAGAAAAATTAAGAATAGCATAATTATTTACATTTACAATATTATTATCGACTTAATTTATCACAATTAGTCCCTTATAGGTAAGCCTACGATTAAAGGTGTGCAACAACCTGCTAGTAGTAAATTTGATCGATACTGGACTCCTAAAATTGGCAGGAAATATGACTATGCTTATGTATATGAATTATCTTCACAAATATATAGATTACTGCCTTATAGTCACATAAATTAAGATTTATATACTAAGAATATAATGATTAAGAACCATCATATTCTTTTTTATACCGTATAAATAACTTTAACTACTGATAGTACATATTACTCTACCAACTACTTTGATTATAAATATTACACTGTTGAATCACTTCACGGTAATACTGAGTATCTTTATACTGGGCTAATTTCTTAAAATATTTCCCAAAATCTTCGGCTTTTAATTTTTCAACACTCGCTTTACGTTCTAATTTTTCAAAGCTATAGGCGCTAAAACCATTACCTTTTTCATCAACTTGCATATACTTTTCAGCAAACTCAATTTTTGCTAAGCCATATAATATTTTTGCTTTCAGCTCTTCATCTGAGGCAGTATTCAGGGCAGTTTGATAATGTTTCTTGGCTTTATCAAGGTTAATTTCACCCCGTTTCCATGTACTGGTTGAGCGTGAATAGCGGGTTAGCATCGGTGAGTTACCGAACCAACTCATATTGTAGACTGCATTAGCTAGTAAATAGTGAGTATTAGCATCATCGGGTTGTGATATGGTTTTATTTTGTAATTCAGCCAGTTTTTTAACCGTGGCTTTAGTGCTGATCGCTTTAGATTTGTCTTTATTATTACCTGATAAAACATTGTTAAATAGATTGTATTGACTTTCTATCTTTTTAGGTAAGTCGGCTAATAATTGGTTCGCTTGTTGAAAGAGTCCTGCGGATAAATATTTCTTAGCCATAATTTCATTTAAGTTATTACCGTATTTTAAGAACTCATTAGCAGAAATTAACATTTGAGTTTCTAAGAAGTTTCTATCTGTTTTGCTAAATAGCGCATGTAAACCGCGTACTTCAAAAACATGAATACTATCAGGGTCAAAAACACCTGCTTGTGTACTAATATAGGTTTTAAACGAGGCTTTTTGTTTGGCATAGAGAGGGCTTAATTTATGATAGGTGTAGGCCATAACATCTTTAAGGTTCACACCCCCTGATTCATACTGTTGAATCTTCTTTAAGTAAATTGATATTTCTGCTTCAATTGCCGTATTAATAATGGGCAGGTTTTCAAGATAGACCCATAATTTTAGTGCCTGAATATAATTAACCCGAGGGTCTTTAGCATAACGCAGCTCAAGTTGTCCAACATCATGAATATGTACAGCTTCCTGTTTTAACAGGCGTAAATACACTTCAGCGAAGTCTGCTGTAAATAAATCTTTGTGTTTATCTTCGCTACGAATCTTGCTAACAATATTTGATAAAGTATTGATATAGCTACTACGACGTTGAGTTAATTGATCCTTTAATTTAAGTTGATCTGCAATACCATAACGCTCTATATCATCAATTAACATAGTTTTATTAACGCCCACAATTGATTCATTATTTTGACTGAGTGAATCTCGTTCATATTTAGCAAATTGTACATACTCTAGTTCACGCGTCAGCAGTGCATCTAGCCAAACCGAGTTAGGCGCAATTTGATAAATAGTTTGTAGTTCTTGTAATGAATTGGCTTTGGGTGTTAAAGCACGTAAAAAGTGCATTAAGGCTTTTTCATTATTATCTTTACACATACTCATCAGTGCTTGCCATTCTTGATCACTTTTGATTGAGAAATCAATATAAGCACTATAACGTTTGGTTTTAGAACGGGCGAATATCTGTGCGAACTGGTAAGCTGCTTCAACCCGTTTACCTCGTTGTTTATCCATACCTGCTTTAAGGGCATCAATCCATTGCCATACTTCACTATCAATATTTTGAAGTGAGTTTGCATGGCTTTGATATAAGCGTTCTTCAATTGTGTAATGTTTGGAATAATGGGCTAAACGCATGGCACTGAACAAATAACGTAATTTTAGAAAGGGTTTCTTAGCAGTCGTAATCCCTACTTCCGCATCCGCAATAGCTTGTTTGTAATCATCATCTAAATGTGTATTCTTGGAACGTTCCCATTGATTATCGAAATCAACTAATGGTTCAACGCGATGTACAAAGTTTAAATAAGCTTTAGTATCACGATCTAAATTTTTGCTAATCTTCTTTCGGTAAATAATTTTTTCAACTTCTTTTTCGGGGCGATTTAGAAATTTTCCCCACTCAGCCAAATTAACTTTTTTAGTCACATCGCGTTGATCAAATTCTTTATCTACATAAAATGACATCTCATTTGAGCGAGTTGCTTGTCTGAATTCATGACTTAAGAGTTGCTTCGGTAATATATTGTAGCCATGTTGAATATAATAAGTTCCATAGCCGAAATCGACACAGGCAAACAGTAAAGTGGGAAAACTAATTGAAAATATGATGAATGTTTTTAATATGTTCATAACCGAAGTCCTTGGCATAGTTGAGTTCATAGAAGATAAGTTCTTTTATTTTTAATAGGGGTTTTAGGGTATACGCAGCTTCTTTTAGCGTTTCTACTTCGACTTGATCAACATATAATTGATCGCCTTTATAAAGATACTGTCCTTGTATATAGTGGGCGGTATTAACTTGATAACGGTTAGGTGCAATTTTATCAAGTTTGTTGTGATTTAATGCGCTGCCTATCAATATCATAACCACTTTTTGCTGCCGTATAAGGCGTATCTGATGATAGAGCGGAAAGGCAAGGTTTAGTGGTAGTGGATATTGACGAAAGTTAACATGGTATTGACGAGCGATATCAAGATCGAGAATGGCATTTTTACTGTTTAAATCACGTATATCACTCATATTGTAGTACATCAATACCCCCGTCTTAACAGGAGGAACGCCTGTTTTCTTAAAATATTTGACTTGATGTAAACGAATCGTCGCACTTAAATCAGAATAAGTTTTGCCAAGTTGATGCAATAAATCAAAATAGCGTTTACGTGTACTCAAGGTCCAATCACAATCTAATTGCACACTTTGATAACGCTTAGCTGCAATATTTTCAGTGATTATTTTCAATAATTTTTGCATTCCCGTATGTTTTAAAACACGATTATCAATGTAAACTACAGGCACTATTTTTCCATATTGATCATCCAAATTTTTAGGTAAACGGGTTTGGATTAACTCTAATTTATCGCTATAACCCATATCGAGAAATTTGATATAAAGCTGATGGGCTTGTAAGGGCTTAAGCTGTTCTGCTTTGGGTCGATAATGACTCTTCCAATGGTAGTAAGAAACCTTAATTTTACTGTGTGAACCTGCATCGAGGTAAAAAAATAGCCAATACAGGCTCGCCACTAATAGGGTCATCACTAAGACGATTAGTGTGATTTTAGACTGATTCATTATTGGAAAACCTATAAAAAAATACTAAACTGACCTATTTATTTGCACTGAAAGGAAATAGGATGCCGAACGTTGATCCAAATGAAGTTCGCAAGTTTGAGGATCTTGCCCACCGTTGGTGGGATTTAGACAGTGAGTTTAAACCCTTGCACGATATTAACCCGCTTAGATTGAATTATATCGACGAACGTGTGCAATTAGCAGGCAAAAAGGTTTTAGATGTCGGTTGTGGCGGTGGAATTCTTTCAGAAAGTATGGCGGTACGCGGTGCAACAGTTAAAGGTATTGATATGGGGGAAGCTCCGCTAAGTGTTGCTAAGTTGCACAGCCTTGAAGCAGGGGTCAAAATTGATTATCAAAAAATTACGGTGGAAGACTTAGCAAAAGAGGAAGCGGGACAGTACGATGTCGTCACTTGCTTAGAAATGTTGGAGCATGTTCCCGATCCGAGTTCCGTGATTGCCGCCTGTGCGCGTTTGGTAAAAGACGATGGACAAGTGTTTTTTTCAACCATTAATCGTAATCCTAAAGCCTTTATGCTGGCGATTGTGGGGGCTGAATATATATTAAATATGTTACCGAAAGGTACACATGAGTACAAAAAATTTATTCGACCTTCAGAGTTAGATTCATGGGCAAGACAAGCGGAGCTTTCGCTTAATGGTATGACAGGGATGACCTATAACCCAATTTTTCAAAGCTATTCGCTGGGAAAAGATGTGGATGTTAACTATCTTATGTACTTTACTAAGGAAAAATAATGATGATGATGCTTAGGTTTTTAATATTCACACTTGTATTCATGCTGCTGAATGGCTGCACGGTACGTTATAAAGAAGTGGGTGTCGCCAGTGATGGTCAAGCCTATGCACATCAATTAAGTTCAGCCCAAAAAGAAAGTATTGCAGGACTCACCCAAGCGATTACACAACTGGGTGCAAATGTGAATCGACGCGAAGCGGCAGATGTTGCTTACAATGCCGTGGTTTATCCGATGCACTTAAGTAATAAATACCAATTAGTTTGGCCACCCTCTTTACAAAATATTTTTGTCAATGCAGGCGTTAAAGAACGGGGTTTGTGTTATCAATGGGCGCGGGATATGTTGGCACATTTACGCAGTCATGAGTATCAAACATTAGATTTCGTCTGGACGATTTCTAACCGTGCGACTAAAGATGAGCATAAT